>NZ_JAHVCI010000002.1:0-202040 GCF_019265565.1 Cellulomonas sp. PS-H5 | reverse complement strand
GGCGTGTCGGGCAGAACACTCCACCCGGTTCCACTCGCCCTGTGCGCGGCTCCACTCGCCCTGTGCGTGGCTCCGGTCGTCAGGTGCGCGGGGCCCGCAGCGCGCGGTCCAGCAGCTCCTCGAACGCGCCCGCGACCTCGCGCGCGCCGGCGCCCGGCCACGCGTGCACCGGCTGCGCCGCGCCCTGGGCCTGCTGCAGCGCGGCGCGCTCCGGGACGAACGGGGTCAGCACCAGCGGTCCGTACAGCCCGCGGAGCTCGTCGAGCCGGAACGCCTGCTCCACGGACCGCGCCTTGACCCGGTTCACGACCACGCCCAGGGGCTGGAGCTGGCCCGCCGGACCGCGGCGGAGGTCGTCGATGGTCTTCATCGCGCGGCCGACCGCCGTGACCGAGAACAGCCCGGGCTCGGTCACGACGACCGCGCGGTCGCACGCCGTCAGCCCGGTGCGGGTCAGGCCGCCGAGCGACGGCGGGCAGTCGACCAGGACCAGGTCGTAGTCGTGCACCCACGCCAGCGCGAACCGCAGCCGGTCGACGTCCGTGTCCGCGCCGTCGTACGCGTCGTGCCGCGAGGACGCGGCCGAGCCGACCAGCACGTCCAGGCCGGCCTCGGCCCAGGCGCTGGGCGCGGTGGCGGCGGCGATCGACTCCGCCGTGGGGGAGTCGAGCACCCCGGCGACGTCGGCCTCGGCGCCGGCGGTGGCCAGCGCGAGCGTGCTGTCGCCCTGCGGGTCGAGGTCGACCACCAGCGTGCGGAGCCCGCGCTCCAGCGCGGCGGACGCCAGCCCGAGCGTCACCGATGTCTTCCCCACGCCGCCCTTGAGCGAGCACACTCCCAGCACCAGCACGGGGCACACGGTAACGGGCCGCCCGCCGTTCGCGGAATCACGTCCGCCCCGCCGGGCCGCCCCGGTCGACGTCGCGCCCACCTGGGGTGATGCTGGCCCCATGACCGACAGCACCCCCGCCCGCACGACCGAGATCACCCACTGGGGCCACGCCTGTGTCCGCCTGGAGCGCGACGGCAACCGCCTGGTGCTCGACCCGGGCTCGTTCAGCGACCCGACCGTCCTCGACGACGCCGACGCCGTGCTGATCACCCACGAGCACGTCGACCACGTGGACGTCGCGCGCCTCGCGGCCGCGCTCGGCGCCCGCACCGGGGTCGACGTGTGGGCGCCCGCGGGCGTGGTCGCGCAGCTCACCGAGGCCGGCGCGCCCGCGGACCGGGTGCACGCCGCGGCCGACGGGGACGCGTTCGACGCGGCCGGGTTCGCCGTCCGGGCGGTGGGCGAGTGGCACGCCGTGATCCACCCCGACGTGCCGCGCGCGCACAACGTCGCGTACCTGGTGGACGGGGCGCTGCTGCACCCGGGCGACTCGTTCACGCCGCCGCCCGCCGGGACCGCGGTCGACCTGCTGCTCGTGCCGGTCGCCGGGCCGTGGCTGAAGCTCGCCGAGGCGATCGACTACGTCCGGGCCGTGCGCCCGCGGGTGGCCGCGCCGATCCACGACGCGATCCTGTCGGACCCGGGCCGGGCGCTGGCCGACCGCCTGGTCGGCGGCATGGGCGGCGCGGGGGAGTACGTGCGCATCGCCGCCGGCGCCCCGTACACCTGGACCCCGGGCGCCTGACCGGCGCCCGGCTCAGGCCGGCGGGGCGGTCGAGCCGCGGCGGACCAGGGACGTCGGCAGCCGCACGTGCGGGTCCGGCGCCTCGCCGCCGTCGAGCAGTGCCGTGAGCAGCGCGATCGCGGCCGCCCCCATGCGCTGGATCGGCTGGTGCACCGTCGTGAGCGGCGGCTCCGTCTGCGCCGACTCCGGGATGTCGTCGAACCCGATCACGGACAGGTCGCGCGGCACGTGCAGCCCGAGCTCGCGGGCGACCTCGATCGTCGCGATCGCCGAGAGGTCGTTCGCCGCGAACACCGCGGTGGGTCGGTCCGGCAGGCTGAGCAGCGCGCGCACCGGCTCCCGCGTCGGCTCCTTGCGGTAGTCGCCCTCCCGGACGAGCACCTCGTCGACGGCGACCCCCGCGGCGGCCATCGCCCGCCGGAAGCCCTGCTCGCGCAGGCGCGACGACTCCAGGTCCGGCCTGCCCCCGACGAACGCGATCCGCCGGTGCCCGAGCCCCAGCAGGTGCTCCGTCCCGAGCACCGCGCCCGCGAGGTTGTCCGAGTCGACCGTGGGCAGGCCGGTCGGGCCGGTGTGCGGGTCGATCGCGACGACCGGCACCCCGGCGTCGGCCTCGACCACCGTCGGCGTCACCAGCACGGCCCCGTCGATCAGCGTGCCGCTGAGCCGCGACAGGTACCGCCGCTCCCAGCCGGCCCCGCGGCCGTGCAGGCCGCCGGTGTAGGCGAGCAGCTCGTACCCGGAGTCGGAGTCCGCGAGCGCCGTCGCCGCGCCCTTGAGGATCTCGGCGGAGAACGGCTCGAACTCCGCGACGAGGATGCCGAGCACGTGCGTGCGGTGCGACCGGAGGCTGCGCGCGACCAGGCTCGACTCGTAGCCGAGCCGGTCGATGACCTCCATGACCCGGGTCGAGGTCGCCTGCGCCACCCCGTACCGGCCGTTGATGACCTTCGACACCGTCGCGACGGAGACGCCCGCGTCCCGCGCCACGTCGGTGATGGTCACTCGCTGCCCCATGCCGGGGATCGTAGCCGCGCGCGGGGTGCGCCCAGGCGCGATCCCGGCCTCCGCCGGCGGACCGGGGTCAGCGGCGCCGGTCGGCGCCCGCGGCCACGTGCACCGCGGGGTCCATGGCGAGCCGCAGCGCGACGTCCAGCGGGAGGCGCGTGCGGGCCCGGCTGCGCCGCGCGAGGAGCGCCGCGCGCTGCCGGGCGCGCGCGTCGTCGAGGCGGTGCGGTCGGTCCTGGGCCATGCCCCCACCCTGCCCCGGGGCGCCCGCCCGCGGCATCGGCCCCGGGGTGGAGATCCGTGTACGCCGGACGGTGGACCCGGCCGACGGTCCCGGCGCGGACGGCGCGCCCGGTCGCGGCCCTGGTCGGCGCCCCGTACCGTCCCCGGCAGAGGGACACCGGGAAGGGGTGGGGCGGGCACATGTGGTTCCGACGACGGAGGACGACGCCGCCGAGCGGCGGGGACGCCGTGCGCGCGGCGGAGGTCGCCCGCGACGACGCCGGACGCGGACCGGGCGCCGGCGCGCTGTGGGCGGACGGCTTCGGCCGGATCGGCACCCGCTCCGTGCAGGTCCTGGCGCTGCTGGCCCTGGTCACCGTCGCGGTGTTCGCGATCACCCGGCTGACGCTCGTCGTGGTGCCGGTGCTCATCGCGCTCGTGCTGGCCTCCGCGATCCACCCGCTGGTGTCCTGGCTGCGCCGGCACCGGCTGCCGTCGATCGCGGCCACCTGGATCGCCCTCGTGCTGATCGTCGGCGTGCTCGGCGGCGTGATCACCGCGGTCGTCTACTCGGTGATCCACCAGTGGGACGACCTCGCGGACCAGGCGGTCGCCGGCTTCGGGGAGCTGCAGGACTCGCTCACCGGGCTGCCGATCCAGATCACCGACGACCAGATCGCCGACGCGCGCACCGCGGTGACCGACTTCCTCACGTCGAGCAGCTTCGGAGCGGGCGCCATCGCGGGCGTGTCCGCCACGGCGAACTTCCTCACCGGGTTCGTGCTGATGGTCGTCGTGCTGTTCTTCTTCCTCAAGGACGGCCCGACCATCTGGGAGTTCCTGCTCCGGCCCTTCGAGGGCGAGCGCTACCGGCGCGGGCAGCGCGTCGGCGGGCGCGTGGTGCAGACCATGGGCGGCTACGTGCGCGGTACGGCCATCGTCGCCGCGGTCGACGCGATCGGCATCGGCATCGGCCTGGTGATCATGGGCGTCCCGCTCGCGATCCCGCTGTCGGTGCTCGTGTTCCTGCTGGCGTTCATCCCGCTCGTGGGCGCGACCCTGGCCGGCGCGCTGGCCGCGCTCGTGACGCTGGTGGCGCTCGGGCCGGTCGAGGCGCTGATCGTGGTCGGCATCGTGATCCTGGTGAACCAGCTGGAGGGCAACTTCCTGCAGCCGGTCGTCATGGCCCGGTCGCTGGCGCTGCACCCGCTGGTCATCCTGGTCGCCCTGACCATCGGCACCGTGCTCGCGGGCATCACCGGCGCGGTGCTGGCCGTGCCGATCGCCGCGTCGATCTGGGGCGCGATCCAGGTGTGGAACGGCCCCCACGAGCCGGCGCGGCCGGCGCAGCAGAAGCGCCGCGAGGTCACCGAGGGCCGCTGACGGGCCCGGGGCCGCGGGTCAGGCCTGGGTGCGCCAGACCGAGACGTGGGAGGTGCTCTCCGCGGTGAACGGCGCCTCCGTGAAGTCCGCCCAGCGCTCCGTCAGGCGCATGCCCGCGATCCGCGCCATCAGGTCGAGCTCCGCCGGCCAGACGTACCGGTGCGGCGACCGTCCGGTGCTCACCGACCCGTCGGGCTCGACCGTGTAGTGGTGCGACACCAGTCGCTGCTCGGCCACGTCGTACCGGTCGAACCCGAGGTGCGCGTCGCTCACGTCGAACGGCAGCGCCACCTCGCCCGGCGGGAGCCGGCGCAGCTGCGGCACGAACACCTCGCACACGAACGCCCCGCCGGGCTCCAGGTGCCGGGCGGCGTTCTCGAAGCACGCGACCTGGGCGTCCTGGGTCATCAGGTTCGTGATCCCGTTGAACACGAGGTACACGAGCCGGAACCGCCCGGGCGCCGTCGCCGTCGTCATGTCGCCGATCGTCACCGGCACCCGCTCCGCCCCGGGCTTGGCGGCGAGCCGGGCGGCCATCGGCTCGGACAGCTCGATCCCGGCGACGGGGACCCCGCGGTCGGCGAGCGCCAGCGCGACGCGCCCGGTGCCGACCGCGAGCTCCAGCGCACGCCCGCCGTCGGCGCGCGCCGCCAGGAAGTCCACCGTCGGCCCCAGCACGTCGGGGGCGAACATGGCGGCGCTCGACTCGTCGTAGCGCGCGGCGACCCGCTCGGTCCAGATGTCCTCGTCCGTCACGCCGTCGAGGCTCCCACCGGCGCGACGTGGCGGGCCAGGGAATAGCGGACCGGCGCGCGGCCGTGTTGAGTAGGACGCGTCAGCCGACGACGACGCCGGGAGGAGCCCCGCATGGACGTGCACCAGCTCGCGCAGGAGCAGATCGACCTCGCCCACCAGGACCCGCACGGCCGGAGCGCCCAGATCGTGGTGCACGACGGCCCGCTCCGGCAGACCGTCATCGCGCTGCGCACCGGCACCCGGCTCGCCGAGCACAACTCGCCGCCCGCGGGCAGCATCCTCGTGCTCCGCGGCACGGTGGCCGTGTCCAGCGCCGAGCGGGTGGACACGCTGCCGACCGGCTTCCTGGCGACGCTCACGCACGACCGGCACGGCGTCGAGGCGCTGAGCGACGCGGCGATCCTGCTGACCACCGTCACGGGGACGGGGGAGCCCTCGCACGGCTGACGCGCGCGGCGCGCGGCGCAGCTCACGTTGTGGGGGCGTCCCGCCGCTGGCTACGGTCGGGAGGGCGTGCAGCGAGGCGCGCCCGACCCCAGGAGGCCCGCCGTGACGATCCGGCCCGACGACCCGGCGACCACGCAGGACGAGCCGCCACCGGGCCCGACGCTCGGCGACCGTCTCGCGCGCCTCCGCTGGACCCCGGGGCGGGTGGCGTGGCTCGGGGCGTCGGTGGTCGTGCTCGGGGCGCTGTTCGACCTGGCGCTGCTGCGGATCTACACCAGCTCGGGCGTCCGGGTCGCGCAGTGGCTCGCGACCCTGCTGAGCCACCTCTCGACGACGCTGACGGTGCTCGGCCCGGCTCTGCTGGCCGTCGCCCTCGGCGCGGCGCTGCTCCGGGCCCGGCCGCCCGCCGACGCCGGGCCGGGGACGGCGGCGCCCGGCGGAAACCCGTCGCGCGACCTTGGCGCCCGTCCGTAGCGTGGCGCGCGTGCCCGACCCGATCTTCGCCGACCCGCGCCTCGCCCCGCTCTACGACGTCTTCGACGACGACCGCTCCGACCTCGACCTGTACCGGGCCGTCGCGCGCGAGGTCGGGGCGCGCCGGGTCCTCGACGTCGGCTGCGGCACCGGCACGCTCGCGCTGCTGCTCGCAGGCGACGGCCTGGACGTCGTCGGCGTGGACCCGGCGGGGGCGTCGCTCGACGTCGCCCGCGCGAAGCCCGGCGCCGATCGCGTCAGCTGGGTGCACGGGGACGCCACGACGCTGCCGCCGCTGGCGGTCGACCTGGCCACGATGACCGGGAACGTCGCCCAGGTGTTCCTGGCCGACGACGACTGGTCCGCCACCCTGCGCGGCATCCGGGACGCGCTCGTCCCGGGCGGCCACCTGGTCCTGGAGACCCGCCGGCCGGAGGCCCGGGCGTGGGAGACCTGGGCCGCGGGTGACGGCGGGGGCGCACGGGACGTGCCCGGCGTGGGACGGGTCGTCGAGGAGTTCGCCGTGACCGAGGTCGCGCTCCCGCTGGTGTCGTTCCGCTCGGTGTTCCGTTTCCCGGACGGCCGCGAGGTCGCGTCGTCGTCGACGCTGCGGTTCCGGTCGCTGGACGGGGTGCGCGCGTCGCTGGCAGCGGCGGGCCTGGACGTCGTCGCCGTGCGGGACGCGCCGGACCGGCCCGGTCTGGAGCACGTCGTCCTGGCCCGGCGCCCGCCGGCCTGAGGGAGGATCGCGCGCCGCGGGTCGTCAGCCGCGGGCCTCGTGGAGCACGCCGTAGGCCCGGGCCGCCGTGGCGAGCCGGGCGTCGAACGTCGCGAGCGTCAGGTCGAGTCCGACCGCGGTCGCCAGCACGCAGACGTCGGGCATCTTGAGACGCGTGTCCGCGCGGAGCCGGGCGAGCAGCACGGGTTCGTCGTCGCCGAGAGCCGCGGTCCGGACGCCGAGCCCGCGGAGGTCGTCGTGCATCTCGCGCTCCCGGTGCACGCGGGCGGGCCCGACCAGGACCTCCGCGAGCGTGAGGGGATGCACGACCAGCGGCTCGTGCGCCTCCGCGAGGAGGGCGACGGCGCGCTCGTGGTGCGCGTCCGCGGGCTCGAGGAACCCGATGAGCACGCCGGCGTCGAGGACGATCACGCGTCCCAGTCCTGGCGAAGGTCGTCGAGGTAGCCCGCTCCGTACGTGCCCGCGTACTTCTGCGAGACGGCGTGGACCCGCCGGCGCCGCTCGGCGTCGTCCGACCGCTGGTCCTGCTCGATGGCCCGCGCGCCCTCCTCGATGAGGTGCGCGAGCAACGCACCCGGGCGCTGGCCCGGCCACCTCCGGCGCGCGACGTCGAGGGCGTGCTGCACCGAGGCGGTGTGCGTGACCTGGGTCCGGGGGAGCGCGGTCGGCATGGGCACAGTGTACCTCCGCCTTCGCAGGTGGTACACCCGGTCGCGTGTGCTCAGCCCCTGAGCGGACGTACGGCGTCCGTGTCGATCCGCGGGTTCCCCGTTCGACTCCTGGGTGAGAGGGTCCGGACGAGGACCCGGCACCAGGGAGGCACGACCGTGAAGTACATGCTGATCATGCGCTCGTCGGGGGAGGCGGCGCCCGCCGGCGACGCGAGCTCGTACGAGGACTCGATCGAGACCATGAGCCGGTACAACGAGGAGCTGGTCGCGGCCGGCGTGCTCGTGGCGATGGAGGGGCTGTCCGACGACCCGACGGAGAGCGTCGTCGTCGACTACGCGCAGACCCCGCCGGTCGCCACGGACGGCCCGTACGGGGAGGTGAAGGAGCTGTTCGGCGGCTACTGGATCCTGGACGTCGGATCGCAGGCCGAGGCGGTCGAGTGGGCGAAGCGCGCGCCGCTCACCTTCCCGGCCGCCAAGGTGGAGATCCGGCGGATCGCGAGCATCGACGAGTTCCCCCAGGACAACCCGTGGATCCAGCGGGAGCGGGCGTGGCGCGAGGCGACGGGTCAGCTCTGAGCCCGGACGCGCCGGGGGAGGGCCGCGCCGCGGTCGAGGCGGTCTGGCGGACGAGCGCCGCCCGGATCGTGGCGACCCTGGCGCGGTCCACCGGCGACCTCGCCCTGGCGGAGGACGTGGCGCAGGAGGCGCTGGCCGAGGCGCTGGTCGCCTGGCCGCGGGACGGCGTGCCCGTGAACCCCGCCGGCTGGCTCGTGACCTCGGGGCGGCGGCGCGCCGTGGACGCGTTCCGGCGGCGTGCGGCGCTCGACGACCGGTACGCCGCGCTCGCGCGGGACGCGGGGCGGGGCGACGGGCCGGCCGGCGACGCCGACCTGCTGCACGACCCGGACGCGGTCGGTGACGACGTCCTCGCCCTCATGTTCGTCGCCTGCCACCCGGTGCTCTCGCGCGAGGCGCAGGTGGCGCTGACCCTCCGGGTCGTCGGCGGCCTGACCACCGAGGAGATCGGGCGCGCGTTCCTGGTGCCGACCGCGACCGTGCAGGCGCGCATCACCCGCGCCAAGAAGACGCTCACCGCCGCCCGGGTCCCGTTCGCGGTGCCGTCGGGGCCGGAGCGCCGCGAGCGTCTGGCGTCGGTCCTCGCGGTGGTGTACCTCGTGTTCACCGAGGGCTCGACGGCCACCTCCGGGGACGACCTGCTGCGGCCCGACCTCGCGCGGGAGGGCGTCCGGCTGGCGCGGGTGCTCGCGCACCTGACGCCCGACGAGCCGGAGGTGCTGGGTCTGCTCGCGCTCCTGGAGCTCACCGCAGCGCGGTTCCCCGCGCGGGTGGCCGACGACGGCTCGGTGGTGCTGCTCGAGGACCAGGACCGGCGTCGGTGGGACCGGGCGGCGATCCGCCGGGGCCGGGCCGCGCTGGCGGCGGCGGGCCGGGCGGGGAACGGGCTGGGCGCGTACGGGCTGCAGGCGGCGATCGCGGAGTGCCACGCGGTCGCGCCCTCGGTCGCGGCGACGGACTGGGAGCGCGTCGTGCTGCTCTACGACGCGCTCGGCCGGCTCGCGCCCTCGCCGGTCGTCGACCTGAACCGGGCGGTGGCCGTCGCGATGGCGCACGGCCCGGCGGCGGGGCTCGCGCTCGTCGAGCGGCTGGCGGACTCCGGTGCGCTCGCCGGGTCGCACCTGCTGCCCTCGGTGCGCGGGGAGCTGCTCCGGCGGCTCGGCCGGGACGCCGAGGCGCGCGACGACCTCGCCCGCGCGGCGGCGCTGTGCCCGAACCCGCGGGAGCGCCGGGTGCTGCAGGACAAGATCGCGGCCCTGCCGGCCGGGTGAGACCACCGCGCCGGCCCTGTACACGGGCGTCGCCGCGCTGGCAGGCTCGGGCCGAAGACCACCCGACCCGGACGGGGGAGCCGTGCCCGACGACGACCGGACCGACACGCGGACGCTCGGCGAGCGTCCCGGCACCAACGACGCCCCGCTCGGCCCGTCGTTCCGCGACGCGCCGCCCCGCACGCCGAGGTCGGCTGCGGCGGTCCTGGCCGAGGCGGTCCCGTTCCTGCTGCTCGCCGCGGTGGTCGTGCTCGTGGTGGCCGGCCGGTGACCGGCCCGGAGCGGGTGCTCGGCATCGGCGGCTACTTCCTGCGGGCGCGGGACCCCGAGGCCCTGACGGTCTGGTACCGGGACCTGCTCGGGATCGAGGACGACGCCCACGGCCTGTGGCACCAGGAGGCCGGCCCGACGGTGTTCGCGGCGTTCGACCCGGACACCGACTACTTCGGGTCGCCGCAGCAGCAGACGATGCTGAACTTCCGGGTCCGCGACCTCGACGCGATGCTCGAGCAGCTCCGGGAGCGGGGCGCCGACGTCGCGACGGAGACGCAGGACATGGAGGGGGTCGGGCGGTTCGGCTGGGTCACCGACCCGGAGGGGAACCGGGTCGAGCTCTGGCAACCGGCCTGACGGCGGCGGGGATCAGCCGCTGACGCGGAGCTCGGCCTGCGCGCCGCGCACCAGCAGCAAGAGCTCGCCGTCGTCCAGGCCCGCCGCGCGGGCGCGCGCGACCAGGGCGCGCACGTCGGTCAGCAGGTCGGCGCGGTCGGCGGTGGGGTCCGGACCCGACCGCGGCAGACGTGGCACGTCCCCGGCCACGACGGTCCCGGTCCGCCGGCGGGCGTGCACGACACCGGCGGCCTCCAGCTCCCGGTACGCGCGCTGCACGGTCCCGACCGCGACGCCGAGGTCCCGTGCGAGGTCGCGGGAGGCGGGCAGCCGATCGCCCGGCCCGAGTGCGCCCACGGCCACGAGCGCCGCGAGCTGGGAGCGGATCTGCTCGTAGACGGGGGTCGCGGCCGTCAGGTCGACGCGGAGCTCGGTCACGCGGCGATCCCGGCGAGCGGACGCGGACGCGGGACGTGGCGCGCAGCCACCGCGGTGCCGGCGACGACCATCGAGCCGATCAGGACCGCGGTGCCACCCAGTGCCGAGAGGGCCGCGGCCACAGGCGTGCGCTGCAGCGCCAGGGCGGCGAACAGCATGGTGAGACCCACGCCCGCCCCTGCCCAGAGCTGCGCTCCCGCGAGCAGGCGTGCGGCGGCGAGCCGGCGGACCGCGTCGTCGTGCTCGGTCGTGACGAGCGGGAGCGGCGGACGCCGGGTCAGCACGCGCAGGGCGAGCAGCGTCGCGACCGCCACCGCGGCGAGCCCGACGAGGATCGGGCCGCCGTAGTACCAGCCCGGGTAGGGCCCGCGGGCTCCCCACGTGACCGGGCCGCCGTCCCCCATGACGGTGTGCGCGACCCGCTGGCCGTCGGGCGTCGCGGTCGCGCCGTAGAGCAGGACCGCGAGGACGCCGGTGCCGAGCGTGGCTGCCAGGACGGCCAGCCGCCAGCCGCCGGTGCTCACCGGCGTGCGCCTCGTGAGCGGGGCCGTCCGCACCGTGCCGCGCGGCCGGGGCCACGTGCGCTCGCCCACCGCCCGGACGAGGCAGAGCGCGACGGCCCCGACGTAGGGCGCGGTGGCGGCGCCCAGCGCGTAGCCCGCGCCGCGCTGGCCGCCCGCCGGCGAGAGCGGCAGCGACGGCAGCATGAGGAAGGCGACCGTGGCACCCGCGCTGGCGAGCGCGGCGACGACCGAGACGAACGTCTCGTGCCGTCGCGCGGCGAGCGCGACGGACGGCGCCGCGGAGTCGGGGCCGGCTCGTCGCGTGACGACGACGTGCACGGCGAGCACCACCGCTCCGGTGAGCACGGCGAGCAGGACGAGGAGCACCAGCGCGGCCACGAGACCTCCAATGAGTCGTTGACGTGGTTCATTGAAGCAGTGGGCCTATCCCGCGTCCAGCACCCCGCGTCGGGGTGGCGCCGGGTGAACCCCGCCGCGCAGGGGGTGAAACCCCTGGTCGGAGCGCCCGGGGAGCGCATCCCGGGGGAGTCCGCCCCGTACCGTCGACCCCCCGGGCCGGCCGCCGCCGCCCCGTCCGCGCGCGAGGTCCGAGAGGGGAGCCGCGATGGATGCCGAGCCCGCGGCCCCGCCGGTCGACGACCCGCGCTGGCGGGACGCCCTGCGGTCCGTCCTCGACGAACCCGCCGCGCACGCCTTGCACGCGCAGCCGATCGTGGACCTCACCACGGGATCCGTCGCCGGCTACGAGCTGCTGTCCCGGTTCGACGGCCCGTGGCGCGCGACCCCGGACGTCTGGTTCGCGGCCGCGCAGCGCTGGGGGGCGAACCCGGCGCTGCAGGCGCGCGTGCTGGAGCGGGCCGTCGCCACGCGGGCCGATCTGCCGCCCAACACGTTCCTCACCGTCAACGTCGACCCCCACCTGCTCGCCGACGACCTCGTCGCGGGCGCCCTGCTCCGGCACGGCGACCTGTCCCGCGTCGTCCTGGAGCTCACGGAGCACACCCGGGTCGACGAGGCCGGCCACGCCATGGCGGTGCTCGGCCGGGCCAGGTCCGCGGGTGCGCTCGTCGCCATGGACGACGCCGGGACCGGTTACGCGGGCCTCGAGCTGCTCCTCGCCCTGCGCCCCGACATCGTCAAGCTCGACCGCGCCCTGGTGACCGGCATCGACACCGATCCGGTGAAGCGGGCGCTCGCCGAGGTGTTCGGCGACCTGGTCGGCCGGATGGACGGGTGGATCCTCGCCGAGGGGGTCGAGACGCGCGGCGAGCTGGAGGCCCTGATCGGCCTCGGCGTGCCGCTGGGGCAGGGCTGGGCACTCGGCCGCCCGCAGCCGCAGATGCTCGCGACGCTGCCCGACGAGGACGCCGCGCACATCCGCGCGACCGCCTCGCGGGTGTCGCTCACCGGCAACGTGGCGAGCCTCGTGCGCCCGGCCCGGGCCGGGGCGGACCGCGACCGGGACGACGTGCTGCTCGCGGACAGCGGTCTGGTCGCCGGGGTGCGTGACGGGTCGGGGGCGTGGGTGCCCGCCATGACGGTCGCCCCCAGCGCGTCGCTCGCGGAGGTGGCGCGGCGGGCGATGCTCCGCCCCGAGCCCCGACGGTGGGACCCGCTGGTGTGCACCGCGGCCAACGGCGAGGTCCTCGGGACCGTGCCGATCGACATCCTGCTGCTCGCGCTCTGCGACTCATCAGGGACCTGATCCACGCCGATAGACGAGGGACCCCGCCGGGGCCCGAGACCAGGAAGAGGACACCACCATGAAGGCATTCCGCTGCGGGGACGTCGTCCCGGGCTGCGCCCGCGCGTTCACCGGCACCGAGGACGAGATCCTCGCCCAGGTGGCCCAGCACGCCCAGCAGGACCACGGCCTCACGGAGGTCCCCGCCGAGCTCGTCGCGCAGGTCCGCGGGGCGATGGTCCCGGCCTGACGCACGCCGTGCGCACCGGAGGCCGGTCCTGCCGCCTGGCGGGGCCGGCCCCCGTCGTCCTGGACGTGGGGGCGTCAGCGCACCCGTTCGACGCGGTCCGGCGGGCGTCGCCGCCACCGCGCGGGACGGCGGCCCGGCGCCCCGATCACCCCGGACCCCGGCAGCGTCCACCGGCTCGCCACGACGTCGCCCGCGGGGTCGAGCCAGTCGGCCCGCTCGACCGGTGCGGCGAGCGCCGTCGCGAGCCACCGCGCCGTGAGGTCCGCGAGCTCCCCGGGGGTGGCGGGCAGGCCGAAGAGCTCCAGCGCCCCGGCGGGGCCGCCGTCGAGGAGGTGGCTGCCGCCCCACCCGCCCTCGACGCCCGTCCCGCGCGGCCCCGACGTCCAGAACCCGACCTGGAGGTTGACGTGCCGAGGCGGGAGAGCGGGGACGTCCACCTGGAGGTGCAGCGGACGCAGGACGGTCCGGACGCGGGTGCCCGACGGGTCGAGGCCCGCCGACTCCCACACCTCGTGGCGCTCCCGCAGCGCCGCGAGGAACCTCGCCTCGTCGGGGGACCGCGGGGCGTCGCCGTCGAACCAGGTCGCGGGGTCGGCCATGCGAGGCACGCTAGCGGGGCGCGGGCTGCTGCGCCCTGGTCGTCACCCCGCGTCGGCGGCGGGCGCACCCGAGGAGCGGCGGTAGCGCTCGTAGACCACGCGCGACCCGAACGTCCGCGTCTCCACGAGCTCCAGGTGGAGCGGTTCCGCCACGGGCGGCAGGAACGGCGTCCCGCCCCCGACCACCAGCGGGTTCCGGAACGCCCGCACCTCGTCCAGCAGGCCGAGCGCGATCGCCTGCGCCGCCAGGTCCGCCCCGCCGACGGACACGTCCCGGTCCGAGCACGCGAGCGCGGCGGCGACCTCCTCGGCCACCGACCCCCTCGCGAGCCGCGCGTTGCCCTCGACCCGGTCGAGCGTGCGGCTGAACACCACCTTGGGCAGGGCGGCCCACACGTCGGCGAACGCGTCGCCCAGCGTCGTGCTCCGCATCAGCGGGTCGGTCTCCCAGGGCAGCATCGTCTCGTAGAGCTGCCGGCCGCACAGGTACGCGCCGAGCTCGCCGACCTGCGCCAGGCTGAACCGGAACTGGTCCTCGGACGGCGCGCTCCACGCGAACCCGCCGGTGCGGTCGGTGACGAAGCCGTCCAGCGTGACGCTCATCGAGTAGATCAGCACGCGCCGAGCCTAGGTCCGGTCCTCCCGGCGCAGCGGCTGCCCACCGCGCCGACCCCGGTCGGCGAGCCCGTCGATCGCGCGCCGGGTGAGCTCCATCTCGACGTCACCCCCGTGCCCCTCGGACTCGACGACGTGCAGCTCGCTGCCGGGCCACGCCCGGTGCAGCCGCCACGGCGTGATCGCGGGACCGCTGATGTCGCGCCGGCCGTGGACGAGCACGCACGGGACGCCGGCGAGCCGGTGCGCACGGGCCAGCACCGCCTCGTCGCCCGCCAGGAAGCAGTCGTGGGCCCAGAAGTGCGTCACGAGCGTCGCGAAGTTGGCGCGCTCCCGAAGGTCGTCGTGCAGCGGGCCCGGCGTCCAGCCCGGGTCGAGCGACACGTGCGTCGACTCCCAGGCGTCCCACGCGTCGGCGGCGGCCACCCGCACGTCCGGGTCGGGGTCGCGGAGCCGGCGCGCGTAGTGCTCGACGACGCGCACGCCGTCGGGGACGTCGGCGGCGAACCGGTGCCAGGCCTCGGGGAAGACGCGGCCCACTCCCTCGGTGATCCAGTCGATCTCGTCGCGCCCGCCGGTGGTCACGGCGGTGAGCACGAGCGCGGTGACGCGGTCCCGGTGCGCGAGGGCGTACGCCAGGGCGAGCGTGGACCCCCACGACACGCCGTGCACCAGCCACGCGTCGATCCCGAGGTGCTCGCGGAGCGCCTCGACGTCCTCGACGAGCGTGCCGGTGGTGATCTCGTCCAGGTGGTCGAGGTCGTCGACCGCCCACGGGGTGCTGCGGCCGCAGCCGCGCTGGTCCAGGCCCACGACGCGGTAGCGCGACGGGTCGAACCGGCGTCGGTACGCACCACGCCCGAGCCCGCTGCCCGGTCCGCCGTGCAGGTACAGCGCGGGGAGGCCCGCCCGGGTGCCGGACTCCTCCCAGTACAGCCGGACGCCGCCGGGGCGGTCGAGCCAGCCGGAGTCGGACGGTTCCGTGGGCGGGTGCACCCTCGACACGGTACGAGCACCGGGCGGTTCGTGGCGTCGACGCGCGCCGGGTCTTGTCGTAGCGCGGGCCGGCGGCGGACCCTGGAGCAGCACGTGGTCCCTGGGAGGTCGGTGCGATGGGCGCACGGCTGTTCGCGTACGTGAGCTACCCCGACGGGCCCGCGGCGCTGGACTGGCTCGCCGCCGTCGGCTTCGTCGAGGTCCGCCGCCAGGACGACGCCACGGGCGCCGTGGTGCACGCCGAGCTCCGGCTCGGCGACGCCGTCGTGATGGTGGCGAGCGACGACGCCGCCTACCAGCGGCCGCCGCTCGTGGGCAGGTCGACGGGCAGCGGGGTCTACCTGCTGGTCGAGGAGCCGGCTGCGGTGGACGCGTTCACGGAGCGCGCACGCGCCGCCGGCGCCCGGGTGGTCGTCGAGCCCGAGGACACGCCGTGGGGGAGCCGCCGGGCGCGCGTGCTCGACCCGCAGGGACGCGAGTGGACCCTCGGCACGTACGAGCCCGGAGCCGCGTGGTGAGTGCTGCGGGAGTCAGCCGGCGTCGGCCGTGACCCGGCGGCTCGGCTCGGCGTCCGCGGCAATGGCCGGGGCCGGGGCGGCGTCCCAGCGGAACCGCTCGACGTGCCCGCGCGTCACCGGGACGCGGGCGGCGACGGCGAGGACGGCGACGCCCGCGGCTCCGCCGACGACGTTCCACAGGAGGTCGTTCACGTCGGCCACGTGGCCGCTGCCCAGGAGGTGGGTCGAGAGCAGCTGGACGACCTCGATCACGAGGCTCACACCCGCGGCCGCGACCACAGGGCGCCACCACGACGACCGCTCGAGGACCAGTGCCAGCAGGATCCCGAGCGGCACGAAGACCGCCACGTTCATCAGGGCATCGGCGACCTCGTAGTCGGCGAACGGGACCAGCACCGCCTGGCTGGTCCACGACGCGTCGCCCACCGGCTTGTCCAGGTAGATCGGGAAGACCGTGTTCGCCACGACTCCGGCGAGGTAGACGCAGAGCGCCAGCGCGACGAGCGCGCGCGGTGCGGTGAGCCGTCCGCGACGGCGCAGCGACCCGAGCAGCGCGGCGAGCGCAGCGGCGGCCAGGGGGAGGACGACGGGGAGGACGGGGACCTGGCGGAACACGGGCGCTGCTCTTCCTGCTCGGCGGACGGGCGCGGTCGGCGGGACCGGCCCCTCGCCACCGTGGCACGGCGCGTGGCCCGCCGCGTCCACCCGGGGTCGGACGGCGCGGTGACCAGCACGGTCGCGGGTCCCACCCCGGGTGGACGCCGGGGCGCGCCTCGGCAGGCAGGCTGCTCCGGTGCCCTTCACGCTCGCCCACCCCGCCGCCGTCCTCCCGCTCGCCCGGCGGCCGCTCGTCCCGGCCGCGCTCGTCGCCGGCGCACTGGCACCCGACGTGCCGTACTTCCTGCCCCTGCCGCGGTCGGCGGGGTCCTGGTACGAGCCGTTCGTGAACGCGACGACGACGCACGCGTGGCCGGGCGCGCTCACGGTGGCCGTCCCCTCCGCCGCGCTGCTGCTCGGGCTGTGGTGGCTGGTGCGCGCGCCGCTGCGGGCGCTGGTCGCGACCGGTCCGGGGGAGCCGGAGGAGCGGCGCGGGGCAGGTGCTCCGCGCGGAGCCGCCTCGGGATCCATCTCGCGCACCGCCGCCTGGCTGGTCGTGTCCCTGGTCCTCGGCGTCCTCACGCACGTGGTCTGGGACGCGTTCACCCACGGCGACGGGGCCCTGGTGCAGCGAGTGGCCTGGTTGCGCGAGCCGCTCGTCTCCGGGGTTACCGCCGCGCGCGTGCTGCAGCACCTCAGCACGGCCGCCGGGCTTCTGGTGCTCGCGCTCTGGGCGGGGCGACGGCTCCTCGCGTGGCGGCGCGCCGGCGGTCGCCCGGCGCTCGGACGCCTCCAGGTCGTCGGAGTCGGCGCCGTCGTCGCGGCCGGGATCGGGGGCGTCGTCGTCGGTGTCCTCGGTGCGACGGGGTCGGGCGTCGAGGCCGTCCTGTCCGCGGCGGCGAAGGACGGGGGCACCGCTCTCGTCCTGGCCGTGCTCGTGGCGGCCGCGGCGTGGTGGCTGGGCCGCGTCGCGCGGGCGAGGACGGCGCGGCCGGCCGGCGCGCGCTAGCGTCGGCGGGAGATCCCGTCGCCGACCCGGAGAGCCACCATGACGCCCACGCACCTTCCCCGGATCGCGGTCGTCGGCCCGGGGGCGATCGGGACGTCGGTCGCCGCCCTGCTCCACGAGGCCGGCCGGACCCCGGTGCTCGCCGGGCGCCGGGCACGCGCCGGGCTCCGGCTGCACTCCGACCGCGGCACGGTCGACGTCCCGGGTCCCGTGCTGACCGACCCCGACGCGATCCGGGAGCCGGTCGACGTCGTGCTCCTCGCGGTGAAGACCACCCAGACCGTGGCGGCCGCGCCGTGGCTGCGCGCGCTGTGCGGGCCGGGCACCGTCGTGTGCGTGCTCCAGAACGGCGTCCAGCAGCGCGAGGACGTCGCGCCCCTCGTCCCGGGCCACGAGGTCGTCCCGGCGGTCGTCTGGTTCCCGGCGGTGCACGGCGACGACGGGTCCGTCCGGCTCCTCGCCGACCCGCGCCTCACGGTCCCGGAGTCGCCCGGGTCCGCGGCGGTCGTCGCGGCCCTGCGGGGGAGCCGGTGCGCGGTCGACGTCTCCGCGGACTTCACGACCCAGGCCTGGCGCAAGCTCCTGCAGAACGCGGCGGCCGGGCTCATGGCGCTGACGGGCCGGCGGTCGGGGGTGTTCCGGCGCGAGGACCTCGGAGCGCTGGCGCTCGCGTACCTCACCGAGTGCCTGGAGGTCGCGCGGGCCGAGGGCGCGCACCTGCCGGACGACGAGCCCCAGCGGCTCCTCGACGCGTTCCGCGCGGCGCCGGCGGACCGGGGGACCTCGATCCTCGCCGACCGAGAGGCCGGGCGACCGCTCGAGTGGGACGTCCGGAACGACGTCGTCCGGCGCCGCGGCCGGACCCACGGCATCTCCACGCCGATCAGCGACGTCCTCGTGCCGCTGCTCGCGGCGACGAGCGACGGTCCGGGCTGAACCCGCCAGGGCGGCGCAGGGCGACCTACCCTGGGCGCGTGAACCAGGCGCTCGACGACGGTCCGTTCTTCCACGGCACCAAGGCCGACCTCCGCGTCGGCGACCTGCTGACCGCGGGATTCCGCTCGAACTACCGGCCCGAGATCACGATGAACCACGTGTACTTCACCGCTCTCGTCGGCGGCGCCGGCCTGGCCGCGGAGCTGGCGGCGGGGGAGTCGGAGCCGCGGGTCTACGAGGTCGAGCCCACCGGTCCGTACGAGGACGACCCCAACGTCACCGACAAGAAGTTCCCCGGCAACCCCACCCGGTCGTACCGCAGCGGTGCGCCGCTCCGCGTGGTGCGCGAGGTCACGGACTGGCCGCGGCTCAGCCCCGAGGACCTGGCGTCCTGGCGCGAGCGGATCGCCGCGTTGGCGGCCGACGAGCGGGGCGAGATCATCAACTGAGGTCCGGGGCACGCTGCACGGACCGCAGACGGGTCGGATCACCGGAGGCGCCCGCGGCCGGCTGCTAGGGCCGTGGCGTGCTCGGCGGCGGCTCGTCACGCGGGTGCCGAGTCGTCCACAGGTGCGGTGGTCGTGCGTCGTCCCCAGGGCGTGGTCCGGTCGCCGGGGTCGTGTCGGTGGGCGTCGGTAGTGTCGTTCCATGGCATCTGACCTGCAAGAACACCCCGACGACGATCCGGTCGCCGCCGTGGTGCTGCCGGTCTACGGGGCGGACGGGACGTGCCTGACGGACTTCGGCCCGGACCCGGTCGTGGCGGCCGGTGGGGCGCCGCGCACGAGTGAGCAGCGGCAGGTCGAAGCGATCCGGTCCTGCGAGCCGGGACCCGTGCTGGACGCGTGGCTGCGGGACCTGGACCCGGACGTGCTGACCTCGAAGGTCCTGGTCGAGGTGATCGCCGCGCAGACCCGCATCGAGTCCTACCAGCACGCCCGCACCCTCGGCCTGATCGCCGAGCTGGCCTCCCGCGAGGAGATGACCCCCGAGTGGTCCCCGCTCGCGGGTGCCCCGCCCACGCAGGCCTGCGTGGCCGGCGACGAGCTGGCGATGCGCCTCGGGTGGCCGCGGGTCACCGCGACCAAGACCGTGCACCGCGCGCTGGTGCTCGACGGGATGCTCGGTGCGACCCGGGGAGCCCTGGAGGTCGGGCATCTCGACGCGGCCAAGGCCGAGGTCCTCACCGATCTGCTGGCCGACCTGTCCTACCAGGTCGCGCACGCGGTGGAGGACGCGGTGCTGCCCGACGCGCACCAGTGCTCCGTGGCCCAGCTCCGGCAGCGGGTGGCGCGGGAGATCCGCCTGGTCGACCCCGAGGGCGCCGCCGCACGCCGGGAGCGGTCCCGGTGCACCCGGAAGGTCTCCCACCCCCGCCCTCAGGCGGACGGCATGGCCTCGATGTGGCTGGTGCTGGACGCGGCGGACGCACTGCGGGTCGACGGGGTCCTGACCCACGCCGCCAAGACCGCCAAGGCACTGGGTGACGACCGCACCCTGGACCAGCTGCGCGCCGACGGCCTGCGCGACCTGGTGGTCGGCGACGTCCCGGAGTCCGACGGGCCGGCGTTCGAGGTCCACCTGTCCCCGGGGCTGCCGGTGCCGCCGGAGCCGAAGCGGTCGTGGAACGGGTCCTGGTTCACCGGCGAGAACGGACCTGTCCTGGCACCGCCGGTCGAGCCGATCCCGATCGCCACGCTCATCCCGGTCGGCGACTCAGGTGCGCACTCCGTGCCCGGCGTGGATGACTCCCGTGCGCTGGCCGGGGCGCGCACCACCTCGACCGAACCCGACACCGGGAACAGCACTGCCGCCACCGCGCCCCGCGCACCGACCGAAGCCACCCCACCCGCTCCCGCTCGCCGCGGCTGCACCCGCTGCTCCGGACGCCCCGGCGCCGAGGTCCGCATCACCATCCCGGCGTCCACCCTGCTCGGCCTGGACGACCAGCCCGCCCACCTCGACGGCCACGGCCCCATCGACGCCGTCCAGGCAAGGGCCCTGGCGATCGGCGGGGTCTGGCAGCGAGTCGTCACCGACCCGCTCACCGCCCGGGTCCTGGACGTCGGCCGCGAGCGCTACCGACCACCCGCCGCCCTGGCCGAACTCGTCCGCACCCGCGACGGAACGTGCGCCGCACCCGGCTGCAGGGTCCCCGCCTGCGCATGCGAGCTCGACCACACCCAGGAGTTCCACCCCCAACCCGGCGGTGACCCCGACGCGCCCCTTGGCCGCACCGATGCCGACAACCTCGGACCGGTCTGCCACCGGCACCACCGCCTCAAGACCGACGGCGGTTTCCGGCTGCGGCAGATCGAACCCGGGCTCTACGAGTGGATCACCCCCACCGGGCACCGATACCTCACCCGACCCGGCACCGGGCAGTGCCACGACGCGACCGCCGACCCCTACGACGCACCACCCCCGTTCTGAGATCGGCCGGTGCGGTGCGCCACCCCGCGCAGCGCGCCGGCGTGCCTGCGTTCCGGATCCGGGGCGATCGCGAGCAGGAAGATCGGCCGCCCCGCACCCGGACGGAGCGTGTCGCGCTAGCGTCGGCGCGTGACCACCGTCGCCGACGCCTACTCCCGGAGAGCGGGGGAGTACGTCGACCTCTTCGGCTCGATGTCCGCGGTGCACCCCTCGGACAGACAGCTCGTGGAGACCTGGGTCGACGGGGTGGCCGGGCCCGTCCTCGACGCCGGGTGCGGACCGGGGCACTGGACCGACCACCTCGTCGGACGTGGGCACGACGCCCGCGGGATCGACCTGGTGCCCGCCTTCGTCGAGCGTGCCCGGTCGGTGTACCCGGGCGTCCCGTTCGCCGTCGGCAGCATCGACCGGATCGACGAGCCCGACGCCTCGCTCGGCGGGATCCTCGCGTGGTACTCGACGATCCACCACGCTCCGGACCGCATCGGGGTGCCGCTCGCCGAGTTCGCGCGGACCCTGCGTCCCGGTGGATCGCTGCTCCTGGGGTACTTCGACTCGGAGTCGACGGTCGACCGGTTCGACCACGCGGTGGCCCCGGCCTACCGGTGGCCCGCACCAGCTCTGCGGGCGATGCTCGGCGACCACGGTTTCGAGGTCGTCGAGCAGCATCGCCGCACCGGGCGCGGGCACCGGCCGCACGGCGCCGTCGTCGCGCGGGTGGCCGAGCACTGACCACGCCCGACCGCGCGCGTCGACAGGGGCTGATCGGCGGTGCGTCAGCGTGTCGCGCGACGGAGGGAGCCGCGGCCCGCAGCCCCACCCGTAGCCGCCGCTCGCAGCCACCGCCTCCGTCCACCGCCCCCGCCCGCCGCCGGCATCCACGGCCGGACGCCGGGCCGCCGGACCTTCCGTCCGGCGCGACGCCGGAGCAGGATCACCCCATGGCCGCACACGTCGTGAAGCCGCTGTCGCCGGAGACGTTCCCCGCCTGGCGCGCGCTCGCCGAGAAGCACAACGGTGTGTGGGGCGGCTGCTGGTGCAGCTACTTCCACGGCGACACCCCGACGACGACCAAGGCCGACCACGCGGGGCCGGATTTCAAGCGGCGGCTGGTGGAGGAGGGCGTCGCGCACGCCGCGCTGGTGTTCGACGGCGAGCAGGCGATCGCCTGGTGCCAGTACGGCAGCCCCGAGGAGCTGCCCCGGATCTACCACCGCAAGCAGTACGACGCGGGGGAGGACCGTCCGGCGCCCTGGCGGATCACCTGCTTCTTCGTCGACCGGGACCACCGGCGGCAGGGCGTGGCCCTGGAGGCGCTGCGCGGTGCGCTGGACCTCATCGCGCACGCGGGCGGCGGGGAGGTGGTGTCGTTCCCGAACGAGCTGCCGCCGGGCAAGCGGGTCTCGTCCTCGTTCCTGCACAACGTCACGCGCGGGATGTTCGAGGAGGCCGGGTTCGTGTTCGAGCGGCACATCGGGACGAGCAAGACGGTGATGCGGACGACGGTCGCGCCCGCGTAGGTCAGGGACCGGGGCCCGTCAGGAGGCGGCGGCGCAGACGCCCTCGCCGGCGCGGTGCCCGTGTCCCGGGCGGTGCGCCTGCCCGAGCCGGATGACGTCGTCGAGCTTGTCGCGGGTCGCGGTCAGCTCGTCGAGCTGGGCCTGGACCCGCGCGCGCTCGGCCAGCAGCCGGTCGTGCATCTCGTCGGTGAGCACCCCGCGGTCCATGCACGGCAGGATCCGCAGCACGGCCTTGCTGCCCAGCCCGGCGGCGTAGAGGCTCTGGATGAACCGGACCCGCTCGACCGCACCGGGCGGGTACCGGCGCTGCCCGCTCGCGGTGCGCTCCGCGTCCAGCAGCCCCTGCTCCTCGTAGTAGCGCAGCGCCCGCACGCTCACGCCCGCCTGCGCGGCGACCTCTCCGATGCGCACCCGGCCTCCCGACCCGCACTTGACCCTCACGTCGACGTCAGGTCCTAGCGTGCCAGACATGACAACCGCACTGATCACCGGGGCCAACCGCGGCCTCGGTCGCCACTTCGCCGCCGAGCTCCTCGCCCGCGGGGCCACGGTCTACGCCGCGGCGCGCGAGCCCGCCGCGATCGACCTGCCCGGCGTCCGCCGGGTCGCGCTCGACATCACCGACCCCGACGCCGTCGCCGCGGCGGCTGCGCTGGCCACGGACGTGGACCTGCTCGTCAACAACGCCGGCATCTCGACGGGCTCGACGCTGCTCGGCGACCTCGCGGGCGTGCGCGCCGAGATGGACGTCAACTTCTGGGGCACGCTGTCGATGGTCCGCGCGTTCGCGCCCGTGCTGGCCGCCAACGGCGGCGGGAGGATCGTCAACGTCGCCTCCGCGCTGTCCTGGTTCGCCTTCCCGGGCTCCGGGGCGTACGCGGTGTCCAAGGCGGCGAACTGGAACATGAGCAACGCGCTGCGGCTCGAGCTGGCCGCGCAGGGCACGCAGGTCACCTCCGTGCACCTCGGGCTCGCGGACACGGACATGGCCGCGGGCATCGACGGCCCGAAGGAGGACCCGGCGGCGGTCGTCCGGCGGACGCTCGACGCCGTCGAGGCCGGTGACCTGGAGGTCGTGGTCGACGACTGGAGCGCGATGGTCAAGGCGTCCCTGGCCGAGGACCCCCGCGCGTTCTACGAGCGGTTCCTCACCGTCTGACCCCTCCTCGCTGCGGAGAGTGGGCCCGCCCCGGACGACGCCCGGGGCGGGCCCGCGGTCAGCGGGGTGCGGACGTGAGCGCCGCGAGGCGGTCGAACGCCTCGTCGAGCAGGCCGGAGAGGTCGCGGCCGCTGGTCGCGGCGAGGTCGTTCGCCGTCCGCATGCAGGCGAACGCCGCGCCCACGGCGGCCTCGGGTGCCGGGTCCCCGTCGTCCCACGGTCGCCCGGACGCGGAGCCCCGTGCGCGGGCGGCGGCGACGAGCGCGGTCTGGATCCCGTCGAGGCGCTGGAGGTACGAGGCGCGCAGCGCGCCCTCGGCCTGCACGATCTGCTCCATCGCCGCCATGCGCGCGGCCCGGGCCGGGTCGGCCGCGTAGTCGACGACGCCGTCGAACACCCGGCGGAGCGAGTGCCACAGCGGCTCGTCGGCCGGTCGTGCGTCGAGCGCCTCGACGAGCTGGTCGGCCATGGCGTCGTACTTGCCCAGCACCAGGTCGTCCTTCGAGGCGAAGTACCGGAAGAAGCTGCGCCGGGACATGCCGACGGCGGCGGCGATCTGGTCGACGGTCGTGCCCTCGTAGCCCTGCGCCACGAACAGGTCCTGCGCCGCGTCGATCAGCTCCGACCGCACCGCCCGGCGCGTGCGCTCCCGCAGGGCCGACCCCGTCCGCTCCGCCACCATGCGGCCGAACCTACCACCGGTTGCTGATCTGGCACCGAGTGCCATACCGTGCGTCAGGTGACAGGAACGGTCGACGAGGAGGACACGATGTCGAAGGTGTGGTTCATCACGGGCACGAGCCGGGGCTTCGGCCGCGAGTTCGCACTGGCGGCGCTCGGCCGCGGCGACCGGGTGGTCGCGACCGCGCGCGACACGGGGTCGCTGGACGACCTGGCCGGCGAGTTCGGGGACGCGGTGCTGCCGCTGGCGCTCGACGTCACGGACCGCGCGGCGGCGTCCGCCGCGGTGGACGCGGCGGTGGGACGGTTCGGCCGGCTCGACGTGGTCGTGAACAACGCGGGCTACGGGTTGTTCGGCGCGGTGGAGGAGATCACGCCCGAGCAGCTGCGCGACCAGTTCGAGGTCAACCTGTTCGGCGTGCTGCACGTGACCCAGGCGGTGCTGCCCGTCCTGCGCGAGCAGGGGAGCGGCCACATCGTGCAGATCTCGACGATCGGCGGTGTCGCGGCGTTCCCCAATCTCGGCGGCTACCACGCGTCGAAGTGGGCCCTGGAGGGCCTGACGGAGTCCCTGGCCCAGGAGGTCGCCGGGTTCGGCATCAAGGTCACCCTCGTGGAGCCGGGCGGGTTCGCCACCGACTGGGCCGGCAGCAGCGCCACGCACGCCACCCCGCTGCCCGCGTACGACCCGCTGCGCGAGGCGATGGCCGCGCGCCGGGGCGGTGCGAGCATCGGCGACCCTGCGGCCGCCGGACCCGCACTGCTCCGCGTCGTGGACGCGGACGAGCCCCCGCTGCGCGTCCTGTTCGGCACCCAGCCGACGGAGATCGTCCCCGCCGTGTACCGCGCGCGGCTGGAGACCTGGGAGCAGTGGAAGGACGTCTCGATCGCGGCGAACGGCGACTGAGCCGGGCGCGACAGGGCCCGGGACTCGACCGGGGTCCCGGGCCCGCGCCGCGTCAGAACACCCGCACCGCCACCTCGGCCGGCGCGGCGAGCAGCCCGCGGATCTCGTCGTCCAGGCGGACGAGCGTGAGGGACGCGCCGGCCATGTCCAGCGAGGTGCAGTACTCGCCGACGTAGGAGCGCCCGACGGTGATGCCCTGGGCGGCGAGCCTCTGGTGCGCGATCCCGTACAGCAGGTACAGCTCGCTGATCGGCGTCCCGCCCAGCCCGTTGATCATCAGCGCGACCTCGTCGCCCGAGGCGTACGGCAGGTCCGGGAGCACCGCGCCGAGCAGCTCGTCGACGACCCCGTCGGCCGGCACCAGCGGCGCCCGGCGGCGGCCCGGCTCCCCGTGGATCCCCACGCCGACCTCCATCTCGTCGTCGCCCAGCTCGAACAGCGGTGATCCCTTGGCCGGCGGCGTGCACGGGGTGAGGGCGATGCCCATCGTGCGGGTGACGGAGTTGACCCTCTCGCCGATCCGGACGAGCTCGTCCAGGTCGGCCCCCGCCTCGGCGGCGGCGCCGACGGCCTTCATCACGAAGAAGTTGCCCGCGACGCCGCGCCGCCCCACGGTCCAGGTGGAGTCCTGTACGGCCACGTCGTCGTCGATGAACAGGGTGCGGACCGACAGACCCTCGGCCTCGGCGAGCTCCGACGCCATCTCGAACGCCATCTTGTCGCCGGTGTAGTTGTTCACCAGGAGCAGCACGCCCTTGTCGGACGCCAGGAGCTTGGCCGACTCCAGCACGTACTCCATCGGCGGGGCGGCGAACACGTCGCCGGGACACGCGCCGTCGAGCATCCCCTTCCCGACGACCATGACGTGCGCGGGCTCGTGGCCCGACCCGGAGCCCTGGATGATCGACACCTTGTCGTGCCGCGGGGCGTCGGCCCGCATGATCAGGTTGTACTCGGGCACGTACCGGAGCGTGTCCGGGTTCGCCAGCGCCAGGCCGGTGAGCATGTCGGGCACGAAGGTCTTCGGGTCGTTGACGAACTTCTTCATCGCGGTCGCCTTCCCTGTCGTCCGGTCCTCGGTCGCTCACCAGGTGGCGGCGACCCGCCCCGCCAGCACCGCGACGGCGACGGCACCGGGGTCGAGGGACCCGATGCTGCGCTCGCCGGTGTAGGACGCCCGGCCGCGCCGGGCCTGCATCGGCCGGGTCGCCTCGGCGGCGGCGCGCGCGGTCGCGGCGGCCGCCTTCGCGACCTCGGCCGGTGCGGCGCCGGCGGCGAGCTGCTGCTCGACGGTGTCCGTCAGCGGGACGAGCGCGTCGAGCAGCGTCTTCTCGCCGAGGTCGGCGCCGCCCCGCGCCTTGATCCCCTCGACGGCGGCGCGCAGCATCGCGACCACGTCGTCGCCGGAGACGTCCTGCTTGCCCTTGACGACGCCGGCGGCCCGCAGGAACGCCGTGCCCCAGATCGGGCCGGAGGTGCCGCCGATCCGACCGCTCATCGTCACGGCGATCTTCTGCAGGAACGTCCCGGCGTCGGCCCGGTCGTAGTCGTCCCAGCCCGCCAGCACGTTCTCGAACCCCCGCGCGAGCGAGAAGCCGAAGTCCCCGTCGCCGACGACGGAGTCCAGCTCGCCGAAGTACCGCTCGTTCTCGACGCAGGTCTCGGCGACGGTGCGGACGACCTGCTCGACGCGCTGCTGGCTCACGGTGTCGCTCCTTGCTGAGGTCCGAGGAGGCGCTGCAGGTGATCGAGTCCGACGGCGCCGTCGACCTCGAGCCCGTGCGGGTCCGCCAGGGCGGTCGCGGGGTCGTCCGGCGGGTCGCCGAGGGACGTCACGACCAGCGCGGCCCCGGTGAAGTCCTCGTCCCGCGTGTAGCTGCTGACGGTGACGACCGTCGTGAGGCCGGCGGCGAGCGCGGCCCGCAGCCCGTTCGCGCTGTCCTCGACGACGACCACCTCGCGCGGGTCGAGCCCGGTCTCGCGCAGGGCTAGCAGGTAGATGTCCGGTGCGGGCTTCTTGTGCGGCACGACGTCGCCCGCGAACACGTCGAACCGCGCGGCCAGACCCGGCCCGACCGCGTGCTCCAGCACCGCCCGGACCGACTCCTCGGCCGATGTCGACGCGACCGCGAGCCGCCAGCCCGCCGCGTCGGCCTCGGCGACCAGCCGGGCGATCCCCGGGCGGCCCGGGAGCGCGCCCGAGCGGACGAGTGCGGTGTAGCGCTGGGTCTTCGCCCGGTGCCAGCGGGCGACCAGCTCCCGCTGCTCGTCCTCGTCGGTCGGCAGCCCGGCGCGGGCGACGAGCCCGGGCTCGAGCAGGGTCCGCAGCCGCTCCTTGCCGCCGCCGATCGCCAGCAGCCGGCCGTACTCCTCCTGCGACCAGCGCACGGGGAGGCCGAACTCCTCGAAGGTCGCGTTGAAGGCGGGGAGGTGTCCGTCCCGCTCCGTGTCGGCCAGCACGCCGTCGCAGTCGAGCAGCAGCCCCGGGCTCACCGCACGGCCCTCGCCACGCCGCGCGCGTGGCCGGCGGCGCCGAACTGCTCGACCAGCGGCACGATCGCGCCCTCGACCGCGGCCGCGACGTCCCGGAACATGCTCGGGGGGTCCCACTTGTCGCGCTCCCGCGCGACGTCGAGGTGGGCCGCCGCCGCGCGCATGTAGGCGACCTTCACGGCGGTCGAGATGTTGATCTTCGAGACACCCGCGGCGATGAACGCGGCGAAGTCGTCCGCCGAGAGCCCGGTGCCGCCGTGCAGCACGATCGGCCGGTCCGTCAGCGCGGCGAGCTCCCGCACCCGCTCGGGGAGGAGGGCCGGCCGCGCCCGGTACTCGCCGTGCGCGGTGCCGAGCTGCGGCGCGAGGAGGTCGGCCCCCGTCCGGTCCGCGACCTCGGCGAGCTGCTCCACGGAGTAGGCGTGCAGGGCGACGTCGGACCCGACGCCGTCCTCGACGCCGACGATGTTCTCGATCTCCGACTCGACGTCCAGGCCGGCCGCGTGCGCCTGCGCCACGACCTCGGCCGTCTCGCGCTCGGCCGTCACCAGGTCCCGGTCCGACGCGTCGAACAGCACCGACGACCAGCCCGCGGCGACCACCTCGTCGATCACCGACCGGTCGGGGCAGTGGTCCAGGTGCAGGGCGACCGGCACGGTCAGGTCGCGGGTCGCGTACCGGAACATGCTGGTCAGCAGCTCGGTGCCCGTCGACCGGACGGTCTTCACGGACAGCTGGATGATGAGCGGGGCCTGGAGGTGGACCGCGGCGGCCACCACCGCCCGCAGGCTCAGGTCGTCGAGGACGTTCACCGCGGGCACCGCGTACCCGTGCTCGCGGCCGTGCCGGGCGAGCGCCGCCGTGGATGCGATCATCGTCGATCTCCTCGGGCCCGGACGCTGCGATTCGTCCGGATTGTCCGGAGTCTAGGGCGCTGCCGCGCGCACGGGCCAGGGTGGGCCGCGAGGATCACCCGCGGGCGGGCCGGAGCAGCCCCCGGCGGCGCGCGGGTCGCCCGTCAGCTGCGACTGACGCGGATCAGCCGTGGTGCCTCGGCGCGGCGAGGACCGCCCCCGACGAGCACCACGACAGGACCGACCGCACCGCGACGGCGGACAGGACGGAGCCCGCCGCCAGCCAGCACCCGACCGACGCGACGGAGGCGATCGAGCCGACCGACGCGATCGAGCTGATGCTCCCCACGGACGCGACCGAGCCGATGCTGCCGATCGACAGCACGGAGTCGCGGGAGCCGATCGAGAGCACGGAGCCGCTGGAGCGGAAGGACAGGAAGGAGCGGTCGGTGCGCGTCATCGTCGTCTCCGCGGAGGTCGGTGCCCGGTCGGCGTCGCTGGAGCCGATCGTCCCACCGCGGGGCGTCGGCGTCACGGGGGACGGCCGACGCGCAGGCGTGCGACGTGGACGAGGGGTGGTGATCCTGCGTCGGACGAATGGGAGCGCCGCGGGGCGATCGCGCCCGCTCGTAGCCTGCGCCGTGTGGAGGTCGACGGGGGAGGCCGCGTGACGGTGATGACCGGGAGCGTGCGTCACCGCTCGGAACGCGCCGCGCGCCTGCGGCGCCGGGCCCGCGGACTGCGCTGGTGTGCCGCGGCGTTGCTCACCGCGACCGTCGGGGTCGCGTGGTGGGCGGTCGGCGACGCTCTCCCGGTGGTGATCGGCGACCTCGTGGTCGGACCGGCCCTCGTCGGACCGCTCGCCGCGCTGCTCGGCAGCGGCGCGGCCCTCACCGCCGCGATGACCGAGGCCCGGGCTCAGGCCTCGGGGGCCCGCCCCGGTAGCGGACGGTGGTTCGTCCGGTGGCCGGTCAACGTCGTGAAGGCGTGCGTGCTCGCGGTCGGCTGGCTCGGGGCCGTGGTCTCGTTCGTCGTGGGCGTGCTCGACGACGACGTCCGGATTCTCGAGCCGGCGAGCGAGCGTGGCTGCCGGGTCGTCGTCGTGCAGCACCTGTGGGGCGGCACCATCCACGTGCTGCCGCGCGGGACGGTCCGCCCGGCCGAGGTCGGCTCCTACGGCGCGGACGACGGGTACCAGCCCGTCTCGCGCGCCACGTTCGATCTCAGCTGGACGGGGGAGACGGGCAGCCTCGTGCTCCGAGGCGCGCCGGGCATGCAGGTGTGGCAGCACGGAGCCGAGACCGTCGACTGCCCCTCCCGGTGACTCGTGCGCCGCGCGTCAGCGGGGTGTCACGTCAGGACGGCGGAGCCCCCGGCGACACGGTGAACGGCAGCCGGAAGCTCAGCCGCCCGCCGCCGTCCGGGTTCGTGCCGAGCGTGAGCGTGCCGCCCCGGTGCTCGAGCCGCTCGCGGTGCCGCGCGAGCCCGTGCAGGGGCGGGTCGGGGCGGGTCGGCCCGGTGCCGTCGTCGTCGACGACCGTCGCGAACACCCAGTGCTCCGGGTCCGCGGTCGGCTCGGCCTCGGCGCGCACCCGCACGGTGTGCGCCCGGCCGTGCTTGAGCGCGTTGGTCACGGCCTCCTCGACGGTGTAGATGACGACGAGCCGCTCGGCCATCGGCATGGGCGCGGCGCCGGTCTCGACGAGCCCGCGGTAGACGGGGCCGATCTCGATCGACGTGCTGACCTGCGCCGGGAGCCGGTGGAGCAGCAGCGCGATCGCCTCCTCCGTGCCGAGGTCCGCGCCGGAGGGGAACACGGCGTGGCTCAGGGAGCGCACGTCCTGCTCCCGGATCTCCTCCAGCGTCTCCGCCCAGGCACGGACCTCGGTGCCGCGGTCGCCGGCCCCGGCCGCGTCCAGGTCCTCCGCCAGCCGGTCGAGCCCGGCGGTCACGCTCACCAGGTGGTACTGCAGGGTGCCGTGCAGCTGGTCGAAGACCATGCGCCGCACCCGGAGCTCCTCGTCCTGCAGCGCGTCGACGGCGCGTCGGGCCCGGTCCGCCTCGGCCGCCCGGCGCTGCTCCTCGCGCCGGGCGCGGTCGACGAGCGTCCCCGCGAAGACGGCTGCGAGGACGCCGACGAGACCGGACAGGAACCCCATCGCACCCGTCGCGGTCACGTAGGCCACGCCGGTGGGCGTGCTGCCGAGCGACACCAGGGCCACCATCCGCGGCACCGACGCGGCCGCGGACACCGCGGCGGTCACCCCGACACGGGCGGGCCACCCGCGGTCGAGCACGCCCAGCGCGAGCGCGCCCGCCAGGACCGCGAAGCCGAACGCGAGGTTGATGACGAGGATGAGCGCCCCGTCGGCGACCACGGCGGCGAGGCTGCGCTCCCGCGTCAGCTCCGCCTGCAGCCCGCCCCAAGCGGCCCACGCGCCCGCCGTCAGCGCCGCGTAGAGCGCGGTGTTGGTGATCCCGACGACGAGGGTGACGCGTCGCAGGTCACGGCTGCCCGCGGCCGCCGTGGTCACGCCCGCCACGTGCGCCCCGTCTGCTCGAGGAACGCCAGCACGGCGGCGACCCGCCGGTTGTGCCCCTCGCCGTCGATCCCGAGCCGCTGGTAGATCGACTTGAGGTGGCTCTCGACCGAGCGCTCGTTGATCCCCAGCCGGTCGGCCGCGGCGTGGTTCGACAGCCCCTCCGCGACGAGCCGCAGCACCCCGAACTGCGCGGGCGTGAGCTCCGAGACCGCCGACCCCGGCCGCGGCTGCGACCGCTGGACCAGGTAGGGGTCGAGCACCACCTGCCCCTGCGCGGTGGCCACGACCGCGCGCACCAGGACGTCCCGGGCGAAGCTCGACCGCTTGGACAGGTAGCTCCACGGGCGGCTCGCCTGGTCCTGCACCGTGGTGAACAGGCCCATGACGTCCTCGCTGGACAGCAGCATGACCGCGAGCCGCGGGTCCGCCCGCTGCAGCGTGACGCCGAGGGCGACCCCGTTGCCGTCGGGGAGGTTGACGTCGAGCAGCGCGACGTCGCACGAGCCCGGGGTGAACACGAGCCGCGCCTCCGTGACCCCCGGGACCGCGTGCACGACGCGGATCGACTCCTGCGCCGACAGGGTCTGCTCGAGCATGGAGCGCATCAGCGCCTCGTCCTCGACGATGCCGACGCGTGTGAGGGGCGTCACGTGCCGATCGTAGGGCGGCGGGCGACGCGCGGCCACGCACCCGGCGGACGGGGCCCGGAGCTCACGGGCCCAGGGGCCACACCAGGGGCACGACGGCCGTCACCACGACGAGCCACGCGAGCGTCACCACCGCCCCGAGCCGCCAGTAGTCGCCGAACTGGTACCCGCTGGGCCCCTGGACGATCATGTTCGCCGGCGTGGCCAGCGGCGTCAGGAACGACGCCGCCCCCGCGGCCGCGACGAGCATGAGCACCGGCTCGGCCCCGACGCCGACCTCGGCGCCCGCCGCCAGGGCGATGGGCGTGACGACGAGGACGGTCGCCGCGTTCGACACGAACTGACCCAGGGCGACCGTGAGCAGGAAGAGCGCGACCAGCAGCAGGTGCCCGTCGCCGTCGGGGACCACGCGGACCACGACGTCCGCCAGCACGTCGGCCGCGCCGGACCCCGAGATCGCGGCCGACAGCGGGATGAGGCCGCCGATCAGGACCAGCGTCTCCCACGGCACCGCGCTGAGCGCCCGGGACGGCCGCACCACGCCGGTGAGGACCATCGCCGCGGCCCCGGCCAGGCCGGCGAGCGCGGGCGTCACCGCGCCGGACGCGAGGAGGCCGATCGTGGCACCCAGCACCACGACCGCCCGGACCGCGGCCCCGCCCACCCGCACGTCCTCGTGCACGACCGACCCGGGGGCGGGGTCCGGCGCCGCGCGGTCCGGCAGCAGGCGGTTCCCGAGCAGCGCCGTCACCAGCACCGTCACCAGGGTGAGCGGTACGCCGAGCGCCGCGAACTCGAAGAACCCGAACCGGTCCCCGGTCGTGTCGGCCAGGGCGTCGGAGACGATCACGTTGACCGGGCTGCCCGCGAGGGTGAGCAGCGCACCCGCGCTCGCCGCGTAGGCCAGCGGGATGCCCAGGCGGGAGGCCGAGGTGCCGGAGCGTCGGGCCACCAGGAGCGCGACGGGGAGGACCGCCGCGGCCGCGCCGTTGGGCGTGACGAGGGCCGAGATCAGCGCGGCGAGCGCCATGACGGCGACCGCGACCCGCCGGTGGCCCGAGCCCGCGCGCGCGAGCACCAGCTCGCCGGCCCAGGCGGTCACCCCCGAGGCCTGCAGACCTTCGCTCAGCACGAACAGCGTCGCGATGAAGACCACCACGGGGTCGCCGAAACCGGCGACCGCCTGCGCCTCGGTGACGACGCCGGTCGCCGCGAGCGCCAGCGCCGTGAGGACCGCGACGACGGCGGCCGGGAGCCGGTTCCAGACGAACAGGGCGACCGCGGCCGCGAGGACCAGCAGGCTGGTGGTGGCGTCCGACATCCGGGTCGCCGTCGTCGCCGGTCGACCGTCGGGGGCTCAGAGCCCGAACGGGCGGGCGGTCTCCCGCAGCGCGTCCGCCGAGCGCCGGAGGGCCACGATCTCGTCGGTCGACATCGGCACCCGCAGCGGCGCACCCGCCCCGTCGTGCGCGACGACGGTGGGCACGGACAGGCACACGTCGCCGATGCCGTCGAGGTCGTCGATCAGGGAGGACACGGGCATGACGCGGTGCTCGTCGTTCGTGAGCGCCTCGACGATCCGCGACCCCGCCAGCCCGATGGCGTAGCTGGTCGCGCCCTTGCCCTCGATGATCTCGTAGGCGGAGTGCACCACGTCGTGCGCGATGGACGCGCGCACGGCCGGCGTCAGCGGCTCGCGCCCGGGCAGCGGGTCGAGGTCCAGCAGGGGCACCCCGCCGATCGTCGCCGAGGACCACAGCGCCACCGCGGTGTCGCCGTGCTCGCCGACGATGTACGCGTGCACGTTCTGCACCGCCACCCCGACGTGCTGGGAGATCAGGTACCGGAACCGGGAGGAGTCCAGGACCGTCCCGGACCCGATGACCCGGGCGCGGGGGAGCCCGGAGAACCGCAGCGCCGCGTAGGTGACGACGTCCACCGGGTTCGTCACCATCACGTAGACCGCGTCGGGCGCGACCTCCAGCAGCTGCGGCACGAGCGTCCGCATCAGCCCGATCGTGCGCCCCGCCAGGTCGGTGCGGGTCTGCCCGGGACGCTGGTTGGCCCCGGCGGTCACCACCACGACGTCCGCGCCGGCGCACGCGGTGATGTCGTCGGTGCCGACCACGTGCGCCATGGGCACGAACTGGATCCCGTGCGCGAGGTCGAGCGCCTGGGCGCGGACCTTCGCCGTGTCGACGTCGTAGAGCACGACCTCCCGCGCCGCGCCGCGCATCAGCACGGCGTAGGCGAGGGTCGCGCCGACGGCGCCGGCGCCGACGACGGCGACCTTCGCGGTCGAGCGGAGGGTCGGCTCCGCGCCGCCCTCCACGGTCCGTCCCTCGGCGTCACCTGTCACCGCGTCCCCCTCGGCCCGTGTCCCACAGCCCCGCCCTCCTGGAGGCGGGATGTGATGCGCGTCACCCTATCGCCCGCCTCGCCAGGACGACCAGCCGGGTCGTCCGCCGGGTGCCGCGTCCCCGACAGGGCTGTCTGATGCCGCACCGCGCATGACGATCTGATACCCCGGGGGGTATATGATGGAGCTATGTCCACGACCTCCGACCCCGTTGCCGTGCCCCGTCCTCGCCGCCTCGTGATCGTCGGGGGAGTGGCCGGCGGCATGAGCGCCGCCGCCCGCGCCCGCCGCCTCGACGAGCGCGCCGAGATCGTCGTGCTGGAGCAGTCCGAGCACGTCTCGTTCGCGAACTGCGGTCTCCCGTACGGGCTGTCCGGCGAGATCGAGCAGCGCGCGGACCTGCTGCTGCACACGCCCGGGTCGCTGCACGCCGCACTCGCGCTGGACGTCCGCACCGGCAGCCGCGTCACCGCGATCGACCGCGCCGCGCGCACCGTGCACGTCACGACGGCGACCGGCGGCTACGAGCTCGGCTACGACGCGTTGCTGCTCGCCCCGGGGGCCGTCGCCGTCCGCCCGCCGGTGGACGGCCTCGACCACCCCGCGGTGCACGCGCTGCGCACCGTCCCCGACCTCGACGCCCTCACCGCCCGGATCGCGGCGCTCCCCGTCGGCGGCCCCCGGCGCGCCGTCGTCGGCGGTGCCGGCTTCATCGGGCTGGAGGCCGTGGAGGCGCTCGTCGCCCGCGGGCTCGAGGTCGCGCTGGTCGAGCTCGCCGACCACGTCCTGCCCCCGCTCGACCCCGAGCTCACGCCGCTGCTCGCGGACGAGCTGCGCGCGCACGGCGTCGGGCTCCACCTCGGGGTCTCGGCCACGGCGATCACCGGGGCGGCGGACGAGGCCGCGCTCGTGAGCCTGTCGGACGGCACCCGGCTCCCCGCCGAGGTCGTCGTGGTGAACGTCGGCGTGCGGCCCGCGAGCGACCTCGCCCGGGACGCCGGTCTCGACCTCGGCGCCCGCGGCGCGATCCGGGTCGACGCCGACCAGCGGACCTCCGACCCGTCGATCTGGGCCGTGGGCGACGCCGTCGAGGTCGTCCGGGCCGTCACCGGGGACCGGGGGCCCGTGCCGCTCGCCGGGCCGGCGAACCGCCAGGGCCGGCGCGCGGCGGACGCGATGCTCGGCCGGCGCACGACGCCGCAGGCGCCGGTGCTCGGGACCGCGATCGTCCGGGTGTTCGGGCTGACGGCGGCCGTCACCGGGGCGAGCCGGTCGACGCTGCGGCGCGCCGGCCTCGCGCACGAGACCGTCCGGGTCCACGCGGGCCACCACGCCGGGTACTTCCCGGGGGCCGAGCAGGTCCACGTCGTCGCGAGCTTCGCGCCCGACGGCCGGCTGCTCGGCGCCCAGGCGGTGGGCCGCGAGGGCGTCGACAAGCGGATCGACGTGCTGGCCACGGCCCTGCGCGCCGGGATGGGCGCCGACGACCTCGCCGAGCTCGAGCTCGCCTACGCGCCGCCGTACGGCTCGGCCAAGGACCCGGTCAACATGCTGGGCTTCGTGGCGCAGAACGCCCTGGACGGCACCATGCCGCAGTGGCAGCCGGACGACGCGGACGACGTGCTCGCCGGCAGCCTGGTCCTCGACGTCCGCACGCGCGCCGAGCACGACCGCGGGCACCTCGACGGGGCGCTGCACGTCCCGCACACCGAGCTGCGCGACCGGCTCCAAGAGGTCCGCGCGGCAGCGGGCGGCCGCCCGGTGGCGGTGCACTGCGCCAGCGGCGTCCGGTCCCACATCGCCACGCGCGTCCTGCTGCAGGCCGGGTTCGACGCCCGCAACCTGTCCGGCGGCTGGATCAGCCTCGACCTGGCCCGCCCCGACCTCACCCGCGCCCGCGGACGGGCCCTCGACGGGGCCCTGGTGTGACCCTGCGGCAGGATGCCCGGGCGGTCGTCGTGTGAACGTCCGTCACCGACCCACAACCCCACCCACGAACGAGGAGACCACCACCATGTGCAGCCCCGCCCTGTGCCGCTCCTGCGGCAAGACCACCTGGACCGGCTGCGGCATGCACGTCGAGTCCGTCATGGCCGACGTGCCCCGCGACCAGCAGTGCACCTGCGGTTGAGGAGAGGACGACCATGGAGCTCGACCCCGGCGAGATGGGCAAGGTCGTCAACCGCCTCAAGCGCGCCCAGGGCCAGCTGGCCGCGGTGGTGCGCATGATCGAGGAGGGCCAGGACTGCGAACCGGTGGTGACCCAGCTGTCCGCGGTCTCCAAGGCTCTGGACCGCGCCGGCTTCGCGATCATCGCGTCCGGCATGAAGCAGTGCCTGACCGACCCGGACGACGACAGCACCCTGGACGTCGACAAGCTGCAGAAGCTCTTCCTCTCGCTGGCCTAGGCGCGGGCGCCGGGACCGGTCGATCGGTCCCGGAACACCGACACACCGTTGTCGCGCCCGTGTCCGAGCCTGGACGCATGACCGAGACCACGAACCCCACGACCACCTCCCGCCGCTCCCTGGACCGGTGGCTGACCATGTGGAACTCCGACGGCGACCTCGCCCGCGAGATCTGCGCCGAGGACTTCCGCATCCACTTCGCCGTGACCGAGCCGGACGGCTCGACCCCTGCGGACGACATCCGCACCGCCGACGACTTCGCGCGGTACCTCGCCTGGTGGCACGGCCAGAACCCCGGTGTGGTGTTCACCGCGGTCGCCGACGCGATCGACGGGGACCACGGCCGGCTGCTCTGGGACGTGGAGCAGGGCGGCGCCCGGGCCGGTGGCGTGGACGTGTTCGACTTCGACGCCGACGGCCGGGTGCGCCGGGTCTGGTCCGTCGGGAGGCAGCGGAGCATGCGCAGCTGACCGCCGCGACCAGCGACGACGCGTCTGCCAGGCTGGCGGCATGAAGCGAGCCGAGCGGCAGTACGCCCTCGTCGACCTGCTCCGCGGAGCGCGCCGGCCGTGGTCGGCCGCCCGGCTCGCGCGCGAGCTCGGGGTGTCCACCCGCACGATCGAGCGCGACATCGCGTCGCTCCAGGTCGCGGGCGTGCCCCTGTACGCCGAGCACGGGGCCGCGGGGGGCTACGCGATCCTGCCCGAGTACTCGCTGCCGCCGCTCAACCTCTCGGCCGCCGAGTCCCTGGCGGTGCTCGCCGGGCTGGCGCTGCTCGACACCTCGCCCTACCAGGGCGCCGCCCGGCGCGCCCGCGCCAAGGTCGCGGCGGTCATGGGGGAGGAGCACCGCGCCCCGGTGCAGGAGCTGCTCGGGCGGATGCAGGTCATCGACCCCGTCGCCCTGGCAGGAGGCGGTGTGCCGCTCGGCATGCTCTCCGACGCCATCGCCGCCCGGCGGGTCGTGCGGCTGACCTACCTGGGCGAGGCCTCGGGGGACGACGTCCCGGCGAGCACGGTCCGCGACGTCGAGACGATGGGGCTGCTGCGCGGGGGCGACGCCTGGTTGCTCGTCGGGTGGTGCCGGCTCCGCGACGCGATCCGCGGGTTCCGCATCGAGCGCATCACGCGCCTCGAGCTGCTCGACGAGGTCGCGCCGGAGCGCGACCCGGCGCTGCTGGAGGCGGACCAGGTGCGGTGGCCGATCCGGACCCTCGGCTGACGGTCCCGCAGGCGACGACCGGCTGCCGACGGTCGGGGCGTGACCCGACGCCTCCCGCGCCCGTGCCCGCGCGAAGGAGGGCGCGTCGATGATCGTGCGGTGAGGCCGCGACCGCTCGTCGGGACCGAGGGCCCTGGTGGTCGACGTCCCGCGTGCCACCCTGGCGCCATGCCGACGCCGCCCGCCTACCACACCGACCCGCGGGATCTGCTGCGCGACCACAGCCGCCGGCTCGCCGACCTCGTCGCCTGGGACCGGTCGGTCGGCGACGACGCACCGCGCTTCGGGCTGATGTTCCGCGACAAGACGGACGAGGTCGTCGTCGCGGCGCGCAGGCTCGCCGCGCACCCGACGCTGTCGGGGGACGTCGACCTCGGACGCTCCGTCGTCTCCCTCGGCGACGCGGCCGCGCGCGGGTGGGCCGACCCGACGTTCAACCGGGAGGTCATCGCGGCGGCGCACGAGGTCGCCGAGCGGGCCGAGGACCTGCTCGGCATCACGTGGTGAGGCCGGCGCGGAACCCAGCACCGCGGCCGGACCCGCCTCCGGTCGCGCGATTGCTGGCGTCTCGGAGATGACGAGCGAGATCGCGCTGCAGCAGCGCCTGGGCCGCCTGGAGTCCGAGTCCGCCATCCGCAGGTTGGTGCACGAGTGCTGCCACGGGGCCGACAAGCGGGACCGCCGCCGGTTCGCGGGGGTGTGGGCTCCCGACGCCGTCTGGCAGGTGGCTCCCGGACAGGAGTTCCGAGGTGTCGAGGCGATCTGCGGCGCCCTCGAGCGGCAGTGGAGCGCGTTCCTGCAGATGCACCACTGGACCGCCAACCTGGTGATCGACCTGGACGGCGACGTGGCGCGCGGCGAGGTGGACGTCAGCGTCACGATCCAGTTCCCGGACGGGACCTGGTTCCGCGGCGGCGGGGTGTACCGCGACACGTACGTGCGCACCGCCCTCGGCTGGCGCATCTCGCGACGAGAGGCCGAGCACCTGTTCGACCTGGATCCGAGGCCGCACCTCGACGGCGACGCGGTCGAGCGCCGCGAGGCGTCGGGACCAGCTCCGGACTGAGCCGGCGATCGGCGGCGCGCTGCAGGTTCGAGCGCGCGGCGAACCGGACGACGGCGCGCAGCTCGTCCGTGGTCAGGTCGACCTGTCGCGGCCCCAGCTGCCCATGATGCCGCCCGCGGAGCCGGCCGCAGGGCAGGATCGCAGGTGCCTCACGCGTCCCGGGTCCGGAGCGTGAGGTGGGCGGCGAGCGTGGTCCAGAGGGTGCACACCGCCATGACCGCGAGGCCTCCCGGGCCCGCCAGGGGTCCGGTCCCGGTGGTCGTGTAGGAGGCCTGCCCGGCCGTCGTGGGCCAGTAGGTGCCGGCGAGGTCCCCGAGGGCGCCGGGCAGCCCGGGTGCCAGCGCCGGCACGAGGAGGGCCACGGTCACGACGACGGCGAGTGCCCCCGAGGAGGAGCGTGTGAGGGCACCGAGCGCCACGCCCAGCACGGCGGTGAGCACCAGGTAGCCCACCGCGCACAGGACCGCCCGGACGCTGTCGGCCTCGGTCAGGTCCGCCGTCGGCAACCCCGCTGCGGCCAGGGCCGCCTGGCTCGCGCCGAGACTGCAGACGACGGTGAGCACGGCGGTCGCGAGCGCGACGAGGGCGGTGATGGTGAGCTTGGTGACCAGGAGGACGGCGCGCCGGGGCGCGATCGTCAGGCTCGTGACGATCTGACCGGTGGCGTACTCGCTGGTGAACGCCTGGGCACCCAGCGTCGCGACGAGGATCTGCCCGACGAGGATGCCCTTGAAGCTGACGCCGGTCGGGTCGAAGTCCGCGGGCAGGTCGGCCTGCCAGTCGGCCGCGAGGCCGCTGATGCCGAGCAGGCTCACGACCACGGTGACCAGGACGGTGCCGGCCGCGAGGATCCAGGTGGCGCGGATGCTGCGGGTCTTGATCCACTCCGAGACGAGGAGGTCCATGTCAGGCGGCGTCCTTCTGGGTCGAGGTCATGGTGAGGAAGACGTCCTCGAGCGAGTCGCGGACCGCGGTCAGCTCGGACAGCGTTATCCCGGCGGCGACGGCGACGCGGCCGACGTGGTCGGTCGCGGCCCCGTCGACGTCGATCCCGTCCGCGCCGGCGGTGTCGGCTGTGGCCTGCAGGCCCGCGCGGGCGAGCGCCTCGAGGAGTCCGGGCCGGTCCGGCGTGCGGGCACGGACGTGCTCGGTGGTGTGGTCGGCGATGAAGGCGGCCAGGGGCTGATCGGCCAGCAGCCGCCCCCGGTGGATGACGACGAGGTGGTCCGCCGTCAGCTCCATCTCGCCCATGAGGTGGCTGGAGAACAGGACCGTGCGGCCCTCGGCCGCCAGGTCGCGCATCAGCGAGCGCGCCCACCGGATTCCCTCCGGATCGAGGCCGTTGAGCGGCTCGTCGAAGATCACGACGGCCGGGTCCCCGATGAGCGCGGTGGCGATCCCCAGCCGCTGCTTCATCCCGAGCGAGAAGTCGCCGGCGGGGCGGTTGCCGACCCTCCTCAGCCCGACCAGCTCCAGCATCTCGGGCACCCGGGACCGGGCCACGCCTCCCGCGCGCGCCACCGCCGCGAGATGGTCCGTGGCGGTGCGGCGCGGGTGGACGCCCCGGGCGTCGAGCATCGCGCCGACGACCCGCATCGGGTGCGGGGTCTCCGCGAGCCGCAGCCCGCCGACCGTCGCCGCACCGCTGGTCGGCCTGTCCAGGCCGAGGAACATCCGCAGCGTCGTGGACTTCCCCGCCCCGTTGGGGCCCAGGAAGCCGGTCACGACGCCCGGCCTGACCGCGAACGACAGGCCGTCGACGGCGGTGAGGTGCCCGTAGCGCTTGTGCAGGGCGTGCGCCTGCAAGGTCACCGGGTTCATGGTGTGCATGGCGAACGACACTACACCGTGTGGTGTAGATCTACACCCGCCGGTGTAGCATCAGAACCGAGCACCACGGAGGAGAGCGATGACGACGGTGGGCGACAGGCCCGTGCGCGAGGGTCAGGCGCACAAGCGAGCGGCGATCCTGGCCGCCGCCCGGGAGCTGTTCGTGCAGACGGGCGTGGAGCGCACCAGCATGGACGCGGTGGCCGCGCTCGCCGGGGTGTCGAAGCGGACCGTCTACGACTACTACGGGGACAAGCGGCGCCTGCTCCTCGGCGTCGTGGAGGACGCGGGCGAGCGCGCGCTGGCCACGCTCCGCGGGCTGGTCGCGGAGCACCTCGACGACGCGGGCATCACGGACGTCGCCGACCTCGACGAGGCGCTCACCGCGCTCGCCGCCGACCTCGGCCGCTCCCTGCTGCTGTCGTCGGACTACCTCGCCGCGGTCCGGCTGATCAACGAGAACGAGCCGCTGCTGCCGGAGCTCGACGACCACCCGCTCGACGAGGCCCACGCGCAGGTCCTCAGCGAGCGCGTCGGCCGCTTCGCCCGCGCCGGCCTGCTCGACGTCGAGGACCCGGATCTGGCCGCCGCGCACTTCCACGCCCTGACCGCGCTGCGCGTGCTCAACGAGCCGGCGCGCCGGCGCGCCGAGAGCGCGCACGTCCGGCGGATCATGACGGACGGGGCGCGCGCGTTCGTGCGCGCGTACGGCGTGCGCGACGGAGGCGGGTGACACCCCGGCGTCTCGACGTACGCTGCGTGCTGCTACGTGACGAGCAGTAACGGACGGGGAGGTGGTCGCCGTGGCGACGACGACCAGGACGCTGAGCGGGCCGTGCCGGGCGTGGCCGGCGGAGAGCGGGTTCATCCGGGAGGTGCTGGACCGCATCGGCGACAAGTGGACGATGCTCGTCGTCAGCACGCTCGGCAACGGGCCGCTGCGCTACTCCGACCTGCAGGCGAGCATCCCCGGGATCTCGCAGCGGATGCTCACGGTGACGCTCAAGGCGCTCGAGCGCGACGGGCTCGTCACCCGGACCGCGTACCCGGAGGTGCCGCCGCGGGTGGAGTACGAGCTGACGGACCTGGGACGCTCGCTGTCCGACGCCGTGCTGTCGATGGCCGCGTGGGCCGCGAGCCACCACGAGGAGGTCGCGGCGAACCGGCGGGCCCACGAGATCACCGGGGTGGGCCGGAAGGGCGCGTAGCGGCGCCCTCCCGGCCGGAACCGGTCGCGGTCAGGGGGCGACGACGACCTCGTGCGCGGACCGCTGCTGGTGGGCGTCCCAGTAGAACGGCGCGATCTGCGCCGCCGACAGCGCGGGCACGCCGTCGGGCGCCTGGTCGGTGATCCACGCAGCGATCGCGACGTGCGCGACGTGGACGCCGTCGCCCGCCAGCTCGCCGGCGAGGTTCAGCGCCCAGTTCCGCATGGCCGCGGCGCCGGCGTTCACGTTGCCGAAGACCGCCGACGGCGTGATCGACCCCGCGCCGCTGGTGAACAGCAGGGTGCCCGCGCCCGCCCGGAGGAGGTCCGGCAGCACGGCGGCCGCGGCGGTCTGGGCCCCGTACAGGTAGTACTCGATCTGCGCCTGGGTGTTCTCCGGGGTCGTCTCCCGGATGTGGACCGGGGCGAGCGGTCCGGCCGAGGCGTCGGCGGGGGAGTACTCCAGCACGTCGATCCCGCCGAAGTGCTGCTTCGCGGCGTCCAGCGCGGCCGTCAGGCCGGCGCGGTCCAGGACGTCTGCGGGGAACGCGGCCGCGGTGATCCCGTCGGCGGCGAGGTCGGCGACCAGGCCGTCGAGCTTCTCCCGGTTCCGGGCGACGAACGCGACGTCGAAGCCCTCCGACCCGAACCTGCGCGCGATGGCGAGGCCGAGTCCGGGGCCGGCGCCGATGAGGGCGATCGTGGGCATGGTGCTCCTCTGGTCTTGCGGTGTGGTGGTGCTCCTGACAGATGGGGTGCGCGCGACGTCCTCGGCCGGTCCGCCGTTCACATCGCCGCCGCCGCCGTCGCCGCCGTCGCCGCGCCCCCGACCACCCGGTCGAGCACCTGCGCGTAGGCCGCCTCGGTCTGGGCGCCCGCGACGGCGAACCGGCGGTCGAGCACCACGAACGGGACGCCCCGCGCGCCCAGGTCCCGGCCCTCCCGGACGTCGGCCCGGACCGCGTCGGCGTACTCGTCGCCGACCAGCACCTCCCGGACCCGCCGGCCCGACAGGCCGACCTCCTCGGCGACCCGCGTCAGCGCCTCGGCGTCGAAGGGGTCGAGGTCGCCGGCGAAGAAGCGGTCCTGGACGCGGGAGAAGAGCTCCAGGCCCCTGCCCGACTCCTCGGCGTGGTGGACGAGCCGGTGGACGTCGAAGGTGTTCGCGTTGCGCCGGTCCACCGAGAAGGGGAGACCCTCGCGCTGCGCGAGGGCCTGGATGCGGCGCTCCGCCTGGCGCACGACCTCCGCTTCGCCGCCGTGCGAGCGGAGGAACGCGGCCTCGATCGTCTCCGGCGTCCGCGGCGCGTCCGGGTTCAGCTCGAACGACCGCAGCGCGACGACGAAGCGCCCCGCGTCCGGCCGGGCCGCGATCGCGCGCTCCAGCCGGTGCTTGCCGACGTAGCACCACGGGCAGCCCAGGTCGGACCACACCTCGATCACCACCGTGCCCTCGGGACCGTCCGGCGTCGTCCGCTCACCCATCGTTCCACCCCACTCCTCGTGCGTCGCCACATCATCGGTGCGTAAGGAAGGGGCCACAAAAGGCACCTCGAGGTGCGTGGGGGCGGGACTCCGCGCGGGTCGGTGGCGACGGCGACTAGCAGGGCATCGCGGGCACGTAGAGCCCGTCGCGCTCCGCGCGCACCGCGGCGTGGGTCCGCGTCGGCGTCCGGAGCTTGGCGGCGATGTGCTCGAGGTGCGTGGCGATCGTCCGCGAGGTGACGACGAGCCGGCGCGCGATGTCGGAGTTGGTGCACCCCTCGACGAGCAGCCCCAGCACCTCCAGCTCCCGCGGCGTGAGCCCGTGCAGCGGGGGCGCGGGGGAGAGCAGCGCCAGGCCGGCCAGCCCGGGACCCGCGTCGTCCGACGTGCTCAGGACGGTGACCCGCGCGTGGCCGTCGGGTGCGTGCGCCCCGCCGAGCGGCCACAGGAACGACGAGCTGACCCGGCCGTCGCCCACCCGCCGCCGCACGAAACCGAGCAGCGGCGAGCCCGGCAGCAGCAGCGGGTCGGTCGCCAGCCCGGGCAGCACCTGGCAACCGCCGTCCGCGCGCAGCGCGGTGCCCGCGGTCACGCCCTGGACGAGCCGGGCGCAGGCGAGGAGCGAGCTCAGCGGGTCGAGGCCGCGCGCGACCACGGGCGCGAGCCGGGCGAGGCGCCGGCGGGTGGCCGCGGAGGGCGGCGCGGGGCTCGCGGACAGCACCGCGAGGTGGCCCACGTGCCGGCCCCCGTCGGCGAACAGCGCGACGCCGAGGCCTTCCCGCAGGCCGGACGGGATCAGGCACTCCGCCCACGTCGGCAGCTCCTCCGCGGGGTACGGCAGGTCGGACGGCCCGAGCGGCGGGCACGCGCGGTCCGTGCCGGTCAGCTCGATGTCCCGGGCCACCTGCGGCCCCTCGAGGAACTGCACCGCCGCGTCGTCCAGGTCCAGCGTGGCGAGCGAGTAGTAGCGACGCTCCCACGGGTCGGCGAACGCGAGGAACGCCGCGTCGAACGGGACGACCCGGCGCAGCACCTCGAGCAGGCCCCGGGCCCGCTCGGCGGGCGGGGCGACGGGGCGCGCCGACGCGGCCTCGGCGAGGAGCAGCTCATCGGCGCGGAGCGGGCGCATGGGGGACCCCTCGAGGATGTCAGCGCAGCGCGCTGACCCACCCCGGCAGGACCGTTTCTCGACCGACCGGCGGGTGCGGACGAGACCCTTCCTACCCCACCGCGGGCGCCGTCGCCCGCGGGCGGCCGCCGGCTCCACGGAGGCCACGGATCGGCAGGTCTGCCGATACCGCGGCGGCTCGGCTCGTGGGTGCAATGACGTGTCCGACCCCGGCGTTCGCCGGGACCGATCGAAGGAGCCGTCATGAAGGCAGTGGTGTACGAGGGTCCGCGCCAGGTCAGCGTCTCGGACGTCCCGGACGCGAGGATCGAGCGGCCGACCGACGTGCTGGTGCGGATCACGTCCGCGAACATCTGCGGCTCCGACCTGCACATGTACGAGGGCAGGACGGACTTCGAGAAGGGCCGGTGGTTCGGGCACGAGAACCTGGGCCAGGTGGTCGAGGTCGGCGACGGCGTCGACAAGGTGCAGGTCGGCGACTGGGTGGTCCTGCCGTTCAACATCGCCTGCGGGCACTGCAAGAACTGCGAGCGGCAGCTGACCAACTACTGCCTCACGGCACAGCCGGAGCCGAGCATGGCGGGGGCCGCCTACGGCTTCGCCGACATGGGCCCGTACGGCGGCGGCCAGGCCGAGCTGCTGCGGGTGCCGTGGGGCGACTTCAACTGCCTGCGGCTGGGCGAGGACGCCGAGGAGCGGCAGACCGACTACGTGATGCTCGCCGACATCTTCCCGACGGGGTACCACGCCACCGAGATGGCCGGCGTGAAGCCCGGCGACCAGACGGTGATCTACGGCGCCGGCCCGGTCGGGCTGATGGCCGCGCTGTCGGCGACGATCCGCGGGGCCGGCAAGGTCATGGTGGTCGACCGGCAGCCCGACCGGCTGCGGCTCGCCGAGTCCATCGGGGCGATCACGATCGACGACTCGAAGGTCGACCCGGTGGAGGCCGTCCTGGAGCAGACCATGGGCCTCGGCGCCGACAACGGTTGCGAGTGCGTGGGCTACCAGGCGCACGAGCCCGATGGCCAGGAGCAGACGAACCTGACCATGAACCGGCTGGTCGGCTCCGTCCGATTCACCGGGACGATCGGCACCGTCGGCGTCTTCGTCCCGCAGGACCCCGGGGCCGAGGACGAGCTCGCGAAGCAGGGCAAGATCGCGTTCGACTTCGGCATGTTCTGGTTCAAGGGCCTGCACCTCGGCACCGGGCAGGCGCCGGTCAAGAAGTACAACCGGCAGCTGCGCGACCTGATCGCCGGCGGCAAGGCCGAGCCGTCGTTCATCGTGAGCCACGAGCTGCCGCTGGACCGCGCCCCCGAGGCGTACGAGCACTTCGACAAGCGCGACGACGGGTGGACGAAGGTCGTCCTGCACCCCGACGGGCGGGGGGCCTGACGTGGCCGGGGCGCTGGACGGGCGCCGGGTCGCGATCGTCGCCGCCGACGGGGTGGAGCGCGTGGAGCTCGAGAAGCCGCGCCAGGCGCTCGACGACGCGGGCGCGACCACCGTGGTGGTGTCGCTCGCGCCGGGCGAGATCCAGGCGCGCAACAACGACCTCGAGGACGCCGGCACGTTCCCCGTGGACGCGGTGGTCGCGGACGTGGCGGTCGACGACTTCGACGCCCTGCTGCTGCCCGGCGGGACGGTCAACCCGGACAAGCTGCGGATGGAGCCCGCGGCCGTGCGGTTCGTGCGGGACTTTGTCGGGTCCGGCAAGCCCGTCGCGTCGATCTGCCACGGCCCGTGGACGCTCCTCGAGGCGGACGTCGTGCGCGGCCGCCGCCTCACCTCGTGGCCCAGCGTGCGCACCGACCTGCGCAACGCGGGGGCCGAGGTGGTCGACGAGGAGGTGGTGACGGACGGCACGCTCACGACGAGCCGCTCGCCCGACGACCTCCCCGCTTTCTGCGAGCGGATCGTCCAGGAGTTCGCCCGCGGCCCGCAGCCCGCCGACGCGGGGGCCCGGTCGTGACCGGGTCCGTCGCGCGGGTGGGGTCCGCCGCGGCGCTCGCCGGCGGCGCGGTACTGCTCGTGCGGGTCGCGCGCGGCCGGGCGCCGCGCGGCCCCGTCACGAGCGGCTGGACCGGGTCCGGGTGGCTGGCGGTGACCGTGCTGCGCGAGCCGTCGGACCTCGACACCGACCAGCTGCCGGCCCCGCTCGCCGAGCTGGGGACCGGGTCGAGGTCCGGGTCCGCCCCGCGGCCGGCGGCAAGGGGACCGAGCTGGCGGCTCGGCTCAGGGACCGGCCGGCGCCGGCGTCCGCGCCGAGCCGGCTCGGCGGGCGCGACCCCGAGGCCGGGCTGCACTCCGCGCTGCGCCGGGCCAAGCAGGTGTACGAGGTCGGGGAGGTGCTGGCGGTGGACCCGGCACCGCACGGCAGGCGGACGGCGACGCCCTGGGGCGCGCTGCTGGAGGCGTGGACCCGGGTCGCGCCGGCGGGAGGTGTGCGATGAAGGCGGTGACCTGGCGGGGCGTCAACGAGATCGGCGTGGAGGACGTCCCCGAGCCCGGGATCCTCAACGACCACGACCTGATCCTCGAGGTGGGGCTGAGCGCGACCTGCGGCTCCGACCTGCACCTGCTCGGCGGCTACATCCCCGCGATGCGCGCGGGCGACGTGCTCGGCCACGAGTTCATGGGCACGGTCGCCGAGGTCGGGCGCGCCGTGACGAAGCACCGGGTCGGCGACCGGGTCGTCGTCGTCTCCTTCACCAGCTGCGGGCAGTGCTGGTACTGCCGGCAGGGCCTGTGGTCCCTCTGCGACAACGGCAACCCCGACCCGGGGATCACCGAGGCGCTCTGGGGCCAGTCCATCGGCGGCTGCTACGGCTACTCGCACGCGATGGGCGGCTGGGCGGGCAGCCACGCCCGCTACATCCGGGTGCCGTACGCCGACCAGGGCGCGTTCGCCGTCCCCGACGGCGTGTCGGACCTGCGGGCCCTGTTCGCCTCGGACGCCCCGACCGGCTGGACCGGGGCGCACCAGGCCGGCGTGCAGCCCGGCGACGTGGTCGCCGTCTGGGGCGCCGGGGGAGTCGGGCAGATGGCGGCGCGGGCGTCGATGCTCATGGGGGCCGAGCGGGTGGTGGTCATCGACCGCTACGACAACCGCCTCGACCAGGCGCGCACGTACGTCGGGGCCGAGACCCTCGACTACGAGCAGACCGACGTCACCGCCGCGCTGCGGGAGATGACGGGCGGCCGCGGGCCCGACGTCTGCATCGAGGCCGTCGGGATGGAAGCGCACTCGCCCGGGCCGCAGTACGCGTACGACCAGGTCAAGCAGCAGCTGCGGCTGCAGACCGACCGGCCGACCGCGGTGCGCGAGGCCATCTACGCGTGCCGGAAGGGCGGGACGGTCTTCACCCTCGGCGTGTTCGCCGGCGTGGTGGACAAGTTCCCGCTCGGCGCCGTGATGAACAAGGCGCTCACCCTGCGCGGCGCCCAGCAGCACGGGCACCGGTACATCCCGGAGATCCTCGAGCGCATGAGCCGGGACGAGGTGACGACCGAGCACCTCGCCACCCACGTCATGTCCCTGGACGACGGCCCGAAGGGCTACCGGATGTTCAAGGAGAAGGAGGACGGGTGCGTGCGCGCAGTGTTCCGCCCGGGTGGGTGACCGGGTGGTGACCGGGCGCGGGTCCGCGCCGGGTGCCGCCGCCGGGGACGGCGCGGGGGAGTCGACCTTCCTCGGGTCGCGCCGCCTGCTGCTGTTCCTCGGCGGCGGCGTCCTGGCGGCGGCGGCGACCGCGGTCCTCGGCGCGCCCGAGATCGCGGTCCTCGTGGGCTGGGTCCTCGCCGCCGGGGGCCTGCTGCTCCGGGTCTGGCGGATCGGCTGGCCGCAGGACCACCGCGGGACCAAGCGGCTCGCCGAGGAGGAGGGGCGGACGCGCGCCACCGACGCCGCCGTCCTCGGCGCCGCCGTGATCAGCCTCGGCGCGGTCGCCCAGGGCCTCGTCCAGGCCCAGTCCCGGGACCTCCTTGGGATCGTCACCGTGATCCTGTGCGTCCTGACCGTCGTCCTGTCCTGGTCCCTGGTGAACACCGTCTTCGCGCTGAAGTACGCCCGGCACTACTACGCGGGGGGCGACGGCGGGATCGACTTCGGGCAGGGCGAGGCGCCGACCTACAGCGACTTCGCGTACCTCGCGTTCACCGTGGGGATGAGCTTCGGCGTCGCCGACACCCAGCTCGTGACCACGCCGATCCGCAAGGTGGGGCTCGGGCACGCGCTGCTGTCGTACCTGTTCGGGACCGTGGTGATCGCGGTGGCGGTCAACCTGGTGACGAACCTGGGCCAGTCGGGCTGAGCGCGGGGACCGCGACCCCGCTGCCGGCACCTCCGCGTCCCGGGACCCCCCGTCCTCGCCGCCGGGTGGCTACCGTCTCGGGCATGACGAGGGAGACCGACCTCCACGAGCGCCTGGACCGCCTCGAGTCCGAGTCCGCCATCCGCACGCTGGTGCACGAGTACTGCCACGGGGCCGACAAGCGGGACCTCCGCCGGTTCGCGGCCGTGTGGACCCCGGACGCCGTCTGGCAGGTCGCGCCCACGCAGGAGTTCCGGGGAGTGGAGGCGATCTGCGCCGCTGTGGAGTGGCAGTGGAGCGCGTTCCCGCAGATGCACCACTGGACCGCGAACCTGGTGATCGACCTCGACGGCGACGAGGCGCGGGGCGAGGTCGACGTCAGCGTGACGACCCGGCTCCCGGACGGTGCCTGGCTGCGCGGCGGCGGGGTCTACCGCGACACGTACGTCCGCACCGACCTGGGGTGGCGCATCTCGCGGCGCGAGGCCGAGCACCTGTTCAGCCTGGATCCACGGGCCGGCCAGGACCCCGGCACGCCCGACCGCCACGAGGCGCTCGGCGCGGGGTCGGGCAACCCCGAGCGGTAGCGCGACCCGCGGGGACGGCCGCGTCGCGCGTCGGAACGCCGCGATCCTCCCGTGCGCCCGTGTCACGCGACGCGGAACACCGGCCACCCGATCTCCGTCCGCCAGGCGGCCGGGTCGCCGGTGTCCCGGGGGCCCACGCGGTAGACCTACCGCACGGGGCCGGCGACCGCCATCGCGTTCCCCACGACCCACGCGCCGAGCTCGCCGTAGGTGACGTCCACGCCGTCGTGCTCGCCGACGTGGGTGGTCACCGCCAGCTCCGCGGCCGGGAGCGTGACGGCGCGCACCCGTCCGGTGCGCGGCGGGTCCGAGGTCGGCAGGTAGACCAGCGCCCGGCCCCGGCCCTCCTCGAACAGGGCGTCGTCGTAGGTGCCCCCCGACGGTCCGGTCGCGCCGGGGCCGACGGCCGACTCCAGCTCGGCCAGGGCGCCGGCGAACCACGCCGCCACCTCGTCGTGCCCGATCACCGCCTCGACCGCCGCGACCCGGCGCGCGGGCTCGGCGCGCAGCTCGACCGCGATCGGCGCGGGGTCGGGCCGCAGCAGGCGCCGCAGCGAGGCGACCGCCGCACGGGTGCGGTCGAGCTCGGACTCCAGGCGGTGGAGGTGCTCCGCGACCAGGGCCGACCGGGCGCCGGGCTCCGAGGCGCGCAGGATCAGCCGGACGTCACCCAGGGGGACGTCGAGCTCGCGCAGGCGGTGGATGACCTGAGCGGTGGGGATCTGCTCGACGGCGTAGTACCGGTAGCCGGTGGTGCCGTCCACGACGGCCGGCTCGAGCAGCGCCGCCTCGTGGTACCGGCGCAGGGTCCGCACGCTCAGGTGGGTCAGCCGCGAGAACTCGCCGATGGTCAGCACGCACTCAGTGTGGGGGCTCTCCCCGGGGGAGGGTCCACCGCTTGACCCTGCTCCGACGGGAGGCCGCACGGTGACGACATGACACGCACCGAGCACGCCGACACCGTCCCGACCACCGTCCGCGACTTCCTCGCCGCCAGCACCGTGCACGACGCCGACGCGGCCTCGGCCTTCCTCGTCGAGGACGTCGTGGTCGTCGACCAGGGCGAGGCGTTCCGCGGCCGCGACGAGGTGCGCGCCTTCGTGCGCGACGCCGGCGCCGAGTTCGCGTACACCACCGAGCAGACCGGCGCCCGCCGCGTCGACGACGACCACTGGGTCGTCACTCTGCGCCTCGAGGGCACCTTCCCGGGCGGCGTCGCCGACCTGGACTACCGCTTCACCCTCCGTGACGGCCTCGTGGCCGGGCTGGTCATCGCCGACCACGACTCGTGAGCCGGCCACCGGGGCCCTGCCGCTCGGACGCCCTCAACGGCCGTAGCGGCCGTAGCGGCCGGCGAATCGCTCGACCGCCTCCGCACTCACCGGGCTGAACACGCCGACGAGGTTCTGGTCGGGGTCACGCAGGAAGAAGACCCGGTTGCCCCACGGCATGAGCGCCGGCTCGGCGACGAACGCCGTGCCCAGGGCGGCCAGGCGGGCGTACTCGGCGTCGACGTCGTCGACGAGGAGCTCGAGGATCGCCGACCGGTTGGCGGCCGCCTCGGCGGAGCCGGGTGCGAACAGCGGCACCGTGGCGGTGCTGCCGAGGGCGAGGGTCGCGGTCGGGGTGACGATCTCGGCGAAGACCGGGGCGGGGCGGACGGCGGTGGTGCCGGTGAGCTGCTCGTAGAAGGCGACCATCGCGTCGAGGTCGTCGGTGATGAGGCGGGTCGAGACGAAGGCGGCGGCAGGTGACTGGGTCATGGACGTGACGCTAGAACCGATACCGGGCGGAACCTGTCCGGTATCCGTGGGAATCTGTGCCCATGGCCCGCTCGACCGCTCGCGTGTTCGCGCTCCTGGAGCTCCTCCAGGCGGGCGGGGTCCAGCCGGTGGCCGCGCTCGCCACCCGGCTGGGCGTCGACGAGCGGACCGTGCGGCGCTACGTCGCGCAGGTGGTCGAGATGGAGGTGCCGGTCGAGTCGATCCGGGGGCGCCACGGCGGGTACCGCATCGCGCCCGGCTACCGGATGCCGCCGCTGATGCTGACCGACGAGGAGGCGCTCACCCTGCTGCTCGGGCTGATCGTCGGCCGTCGGGGCGGCGGGCTGCCGGTCGACGACGACACCGTCGAGGGTGCCGTCGGCAAGCTGCGTCGCGTGCTGCCGCGACGGACGGCGGCACGGCTCGACGCGCTGCTCTCCTCCGCGGACCTGGCACTCCTCGGCCCCTCCGGGCGGTCGGCGACCGAGGCGGTTAGTGACACCGACCCGGAGGTGCTGATGGTCCTCGCCGAGGCCGCGCGCGATCGCCATCCCGTCCAGATCGGCTACGTCCGCACGGACGGGACGGCGAGCCGGCGCACGATCCTGCCGTACGGCATCATCGCGCGGTCCGGGCGCTGGTACGTCACGGGCCACGAGTCGCGCACCGGAGAGGTCCGGACGTTCCGCGTCGACCGGATCAGCGACCCGGCGGCGCTGCCCGGCTCGTTCCACGTGCCCGGCGACTTCGACGTGAGCGCCACCGTGCTGGCGAGTCTGGCCGCCACCCCGTGGCGCCACGAGGTGTCGGTCCGCGTCGCCGGCACCGTCGAGGACCTGCGCACGCAGCTCCCCGCCGGCCTGGCGACGGTGGAACCGGCCTCCTCCGACGCGGGGCCCTGGACCCGCGTCCACCTGCGCGCCGAGCGGCTGGACTGGGTGGCTCCGTACCTCGCCGGGCTCGGCCGCGATCTCGTCGTCGAAGGTCCGGCCGAGCTCCGGGAGCACGTCCGGGTCCTGGCCGACCGCCTGCGCGCTGCGTGCGGGGACGTGATCACCGAGCAGTACGGATTCACCGCCGTGGGAGAGCAGTGGGACGACGAGGACGGCCTGGAGATCGTCTATGAGGTCGCTGCCGACGCCGGGACTTCGGCGCCGGTCATCTCGGGCGAGCAGATGGCCTCGCTGGCGTCGGGGGGCCTGCGTGCCGTCGTCTTCGACGTGGGGGAGACCCTGGTCGACGAGTCGAGAGCGTGGGGCGAGCAGGCGAGGACGGCAGGGGTGACCCCGTTCAGTCTCATGGCCGCGATCGGATCGGTGATCAGCCGAGGACGCGACCACCGCGAGGCGTGGCCCCTCCTCGGGGTGGCGCCGCCGGCCTCGGCACCTGACATCGAACCGGGCGACCTGTATCCGGACGCGCTCGAGTGCCTCCGCTCGGCACGCGCGGCGGGCCTCGTGGTGGGGGTGGCGGGGAACCAACCCCGAGGAGCGGAAGCGGCACTCAGGGCAGCCGGTGTCGACGTCGACTTCGTGGCCGCCTCCGCCACGTGGGGGGTCGCGAAGCCGTCGCCCGAGTTCTTCCGACGCGTGGTGGAAACGACCCAGGTCGACGCTCACCGCGTCCTCTACGTCGGCGACCGCCTCGACAACGACGTCCGCCCGGCAGCTGCCGCAGGTCTGCGGACGGCGTGGCTGCGACGTGGACCCTGGGCGCACCTGCAGCAGCGGACCGCGGACGAGGCGCGCCCGGACCTCGAGCTCCGCGATCTCGCGCAGCTGACGGCGATTCTCGGGCGACCTGCGCCGTCCGCCGAGCGAGCCGGCGACTAGCGTCAGGTCGCGTGACCCTACCCCCGATGACCGACGTCCCCGGCGGCGTCATCGAGCTGTCCGATGCCCGTCGCGGGACCTCTCGCCGGGTCTCGCTCTGCGACTTCGAGATCGGCACGCGACCGGTCACGGCGGCCGAGTACGCCGCCGTGACCGGCGAGACGGCGGTTCCGGACGCGTCCCCCGCTGCTCCGGTGCACGGAGTGCGCTGGCTCGACGCCGTGGCGTGGTGCAACGCGGCGTCCGTCCGCGCCGGCCTGACCCCGGCCTACGAGCTCGGCGGACGGCTCGTGCGGTGGGACGTCACCGCGTCGGGCTACCGGCTCCCGACCGAGGCGGAGTGGGAGTTCGCGTGCCGGGCCGGCACGACGGCGGCCACGTACGGACCGCTCGCGACCACGGCCTGGACGTCGCTGGACGACGTGGACGGCCCGCAGCCGGTGGGGTCGAAGGCTGCCAACGCATGGGGGCTGCACGACATGCTCGGCAACGTCTGGGAGTGGTGCTGGGACTTCGCCGACACCGCCCGGTACGGCGACTACCGCGTGCTGCGCGGTGGAGGGTGGGCGGACGCGACGTGGAGCGTCCGGGCCTCGGTGCGACGCGGCAGCGCCCCCGACGCCGTGATCGAGGACGTCGGGTTCCGCGTCGCACGCGGCGCGGTGCCGACGCGCGGCCCCGGGTCGGTGCAGGGGTGGTCGGCCGACGAGGACCGCCGACGCGCCGACGTCCGTGGCCCGCTTCCCCTCGGCTGGACACCGCTGCGGGGGCTGTGACGCGCCGACGACTACACGGTCAGCGGGTTCTCGACGCTCAGCTGCCCGTTCTCGACGAGCCAGCGCACCGACTCCAGGATCGCGTCCTCGGGCTCCCACGCCGGTGCGTACCCCAGCAGGTCGCGCGACTTCTCGATGGACAGCACGTGGTTGCGCTGCAGGTGACCCCAAGAGCTCTCCGCGAACTCGGAGGTGGTGAGGGTCCGGAACTCCTCCCACGTCACCGGCTCCAGCCGCGCGGCCCGTCCGAACCAGCCGGCGGCGATCGTGGCGTAGCCGTGCACGGTGAGGGCGTGGGGTGCGACCGCGTGGAAGTCCTGCCCCGCGGCCTGGTCGCGACGGGCGACGGCGAGCTCGAAGACCTGGGCGACGTCGTCGGCGTGCACGTGGTGCATCGACTCGGCGCCGCTCCCGGGGACGCGCAGCGTCCGCCCTGCCGAGAGCGCGGTCCACGTCGCGGGGTCGTTGTTGCCGAGGACGCCGGTCGGGTGCCAGCCGGGGCCGACGATGTGCCCCGGGTGGACGGAGGTCGTCACGAGCCCACCTGCTGCGGTCTCGCGCGCGAGGTACTGGGCGATCAGCTCCTTCTGCGTCCCGTACTCGTCGATCGCCGGGGTGCCCTGCCCCTCGCTGATCGGCAGCTTGAGGCTGGGGCCGTACCGCCACAGCGATCCGCAGTGCACCAGGTGTTCGACGCGGCCGCGGATCGCCTCGACGAGCGAGGCGGTGCTCTCCAGCGTGAAGCCGAGCAGGTCGATGACCACCTGCGGCTCCAGCCCGAGCACCGTCGCGCCGAAGGTGCCCTCGGCGTCCTGCTGCGACCTGTCGACGGCGACCTGCGTCACCTGCTGCCACTCCGGGCCGACCGCGTAGGCCTCGCGGGTGCCGCGGCTCATCGAGATGACGTCGTGGCCGGCGCGGACCAGACGAGGGACGAGGAACGTCCCGATGTGGCCGCTGCCACCGATGACGAGAACGCGCATGGGGGAGTGCTCCTGGTGCTCGTGGCGACGATGGTGCGCCGCCGGCCCTCGAGGGGCCAGGACATGGGGAGGGTCTGGTTCAGGTCGACGAGGACGCTCTGGCGCGTCGGTCGATGTGCTCGGTCGCTGCCCACGACGCCAGCAGTCGCAACCGTTCTGCGGAGGCGCTGCCGGGCACCGCGGGCAGGATCGTCAGCACGAGGCCAGGGTCTTCTTCGAACTCGAGGCTCTGGTAAGTGAGGTCGAGGTCTCCGACCGCGGGGTGGTGGTACTGCTTCACACCTGAGTAGTGACGGCGCACGTCGTGCGACGACCAGCGCTCACGGAACTCATCGCTGCGCGCCGACATCTCCTCGACAAGGGAGTCGAGACCGCGATCTCCGGGCGCCCGAGCCGAGTCGCGCCGAAGCAGAGCGACATTTGTGTCCGCGTGCAGCGTCCAGTCCTGGTAGAAGCTGCGTGCTCGCGGGTCGAGGAAGATGAACCTGGTGTGGTTGACGACACCGCTCGGCTCGTCAAGCATCTCGGAGTGCAACGCCCACCCGAGGGTGTTCGCCGCGACCATGTCCATCCGGTAGTTCCGGATCAGCGCGGGAGCATCGACGATCACGTCGAGCATGTACTGCAGTGCGGGTCGAACGCTCTCCGGTGCGCGCCGCCGAGGCTGGCGAGCCGACGAGTTCGCTGCACGGGCCAAGTTGAACAAGTGGTCGATCTCCGCCTGGTCCAGCTGCAGCGCGCGGGCGACCGCCTGAAGGACGGGCTGGGACGCGCCACCCAGATTCCCGCGCTCAAGACGGTTGTAGTAGTCGACGCTGACGCCGGCCAGACGTGCGACCTCTTCACGTCGGAGTCCCGCGACCCGCCGATGTCCACCGAAGACCTCGACGCCGGCCTGTTCGGGCGTGATCCGTGCACGTCGGCTCTGTAGGAACGCGCGCACCTCATCCCGATTGCTCATGCCTGCACGCTGCGACCAGTCCGTGCTGGACAACGAGGTACTGGCTTTACACCCATCGGCGTCACGCACGCTCCAGCAGCCGGCATGCCGCGGCGTGCACCGAGACGTCGCCGCGCACCGAATCGGCCACCAGCGCCCGCATTTGCGGCCTCGCGACCAACCCCGAGCTGGACCATCAGCACCCCCACGGCCTGGTCGATGACCACCCACCGCCTCAACTGCTCGCTGAGCAGCGTCCACGTCAGCTTGCGCTCATCGCCGTCTCCTCGACGCATGAAACCGGCAGTAGCCAGCCCTCTCCAGGCGGCCTCGTGACCGCAGTCGTGGGCGCGGCGAACCCCCTCAGCATGTCGCCGAGGGCGCACCAGCGCTACATCCGGCGCTGTCAGCCGCGGCGCTCACCGTGAATCGACGGCGACCTAAAGACACGATCAAGTGCACTGGTCAGAGGAACAAGCAGACTACTACTGGCACCTCTGCGCATCAGGATCGGTCGTACTCCTCAGCAGGCTGACGCACTTACGGACTCGCGCAAGTGTGCAACCATAAGTGGGTGCTGACTGCTCTCTCCGTGCCGACGTACCGCCGGCTGTTCGCCGCCCAGGTCATCTCCCTGGCGGGCACGGGCCTGGCGACCGTGGCCCTCGGTCTGCTCGCGTACGACCTCGCTGGGTCGGGCGCGGGGCTGGTGCTCGGCACGGTTTTCGCGATCAAGATGCTGGCGTACGTCGCGGTCGCCCCGGTCGCGGCGGCCGTGGTGCACACGGCTCCGCCGCGGGTGGTGCTGGTGGCGGCCGACGTCGTGCGGGTCGCGGTCGTGCTGGGTCTGCCGCTGGTGTCGGCGGTGTGGCAGGTGTATGTCCTGGTGCTGGTGATGCAGGCGGCGTCGGCGGTGCACACGCCGGCGTACCAGGCGGTGCTCCCCAGAGTGCTCGGGGACGAACGCCGCTACACCCAGGCGCTGTCGCTGTCGCGGCTCAGCGAGGACCTGGAGATGGTGCTGTCACCCCTGCTCGCCGCAGCGCTGCTGCTCGTCGTGCCGAGCTCGGACCTGTTCGTCGGCACCGCGATCGGGTTCGCGGTGTCGGCACTTCTCGTCTCGCGACTCGACCTCGCCCGGGGCGATGGGGTCGACGACGACTCGACGACCTTCGCGCGGCGAGCGCGTCGGGGGATCGCTCTGATGGTCCGCACGCCGGCGTTGCGGGCGGTGCTCGCGCTGAACATGGTCGTGGCGGCCGGGGGAGCGTACGTCCTGGTGCAGTACGTCCTGATCGCACGCGAGGTCCACGCCCGTGGCGACGGGACCGCGGCCCTGCTGATGGCCGCGCTCGGCGCCGGGTCCATCACCGTCGCCGCGCTGCTTCCTCGGGCACTTCAGGCCGTCCCGGAGCGCGCGTTGATGCTCGCCGGCGGCGGGGTGCTCGTGGTCGCGACGGCCGCCGTCGCCGCGGCGCTGCGCGCTCCCGGCACCGGGGGACTGGTGCTCGTCGGAGTGCTCTTCGCGCTGGTCGGTGCGGGCTGGGCGGCCGCCGAGACCCCGGTCGGCCGGATCATCACCCGCACCACCTCCGAGAGGGACCAGCCCGCGGTGTTCGCCGCCCAGTTCTCGCTGTCGCACGCGTGCTGGCTGATCACCTACCCGCTGGCGGGGTGGCTCGGGGCCCTCGGGCTCGGCCCGGCCGCCCTCGTGCTCGCCGGCCTGAGCGCGGCCGCGCTGGCAGCGACCGCCGTGCTGTGGCCGGCCAGGGAGCGCGCCACCCACGTGGCAGGCTGAGCAGGTGACCGCCGAGACCTCCCGGGCAGCCGTCCCGGACGTCGACCTCGACACCGCCGTCGACGTCCTGCGCCTGCTCGCCGACCGCACCCGGCTCGCCGTCCTCGGCCTGCTCCACGACGGAGAGCTGTCCGTCGGGGCGATCGCCGACCACCTCGCAAGACCCGTCCCGGCCGTCTCGCAGCACCTGGCCAAGCTGCGCGCCGGCCGGCTGGTCACCACCCGGCGCGACGGCGCGACGGTGTACTACCGCCTCGCCAACGAGCACATCGACGCCCTCGTCCTCAACGTCCTGCACCAGGCCGAGCACCTGCGCTACGACCAACCACCACACCACCGCTGATCCACTCGACCGCACACGCTCCTTGCGTTCAGCGACAGCCAAGTGCCACATTCTCGCCGTTCAGAGCGATAGGCAGACTACGGTCTGACATAACGTGCATTATCGGCGTTACGTGAGCACCCGCCGGATCGGACCCACCGGCCGGACGACGGCCCAGGCCCCGGCGGTCCCCAGGCCCCACGTGACGGCGGCGATCCCGGCCGCGAACCCCGCGAACACCGCGAACATCCCGTCGTACGGCGCGGTCGCGTCGATGGACCGCCAGCCGAACGGCCCCCACGGGCTCAGGAGGAACGCCGCGCCGACGGCGGCGGCTCCCGCGGCGAACCAGCCGACCGTTAGCACCTGCCACCCGAGCCCTGCCTCGCGCAGGCTCACCGCGGTGATCACCAGCAGCGGGACGCCGATCACCGCGGCGGGCACGAGGGCGAGCGCTGGGACCCAGAGCGCGACGTACCCGAGATCACCCCATGCGCCGGTCTCACCCGTGTGCGCCACGGCGGCCACGAGCAGGGCCAGGACGGTCGCGGCGACCGACAGCGTGAAGGCCAGCGGCCACACGAGCAGCAGGCGCCACCACCGGACCGTCATGCCGTGATCATGGCACCCGGTCGGCCTCCGAGGTGCGCGAACGCCGCCGCGTCCCTCGGGTGCCGCACGGGACGAGCCCCGTCAGCGCGACCCGGCGCGCAGCCCCGCCAGCAGCACCGCCACGGCGGCACGCGCGTCGTAGCGCTCGTCCGACTCGGCGCCGATGCACAGGTTCCCGACGGACCGCATCAGCTCGTAGGCGCCCAGCGCGTCGCCGATCTCACCGGCGGCACGTGCCGCGGCCAGCAGCTCGCCGCACACCGGCACGAGCCGGCTGACGAACAGCCCGTGCAGCGCCTCGAACCCCGGGTCCGTCGAGCGCAGCGCCCCGGCGAGCCCGTGCTTGGTGACGAGGAAGTCCACGAACCCGTCGATCCACGTCGCCAGCGCCGCTGACGGCGACGCGCCCGTGGCGATCAGGTCGGGCCCGAGGCGTGCCAACGCGTCGATCTGGTGCCGGTAGACGGCGACGACCAGGTCGGCGCGCGTCGGGAAATGCCGGTAGATCGTGGCGACGCCGACGCCGGCCCGCGCGGCGACGTCCCGCACCGGCACGTCGACGCCGGCCCGCACGAACTCCGTGGCTGCCGCGTCCAGCAGCGCGGCGACGTTGCGCTCGGCGTCCACGCGCCGCCGCCCCCGACCCGGGGTCGCCTCGGTCTCGGTCATGTGTGGGCTCACCTCACGCTGCTTGCTAACCGGAACACTGTTCCATATGGTCTACCGGAACGCTGTTCCGCATCGCCCAGTGTGTCAGATCGTCCTCCCCGTCGAAAGGCCATCGCCGTGACCACCAGCACGATCCCCGCGACGCCCATCAGCTCGGTCAAGCCCGTCGAGGTCCCGGTCGACGGGCGTCCCGCTCCCCTGCTCGTCCGGGTCACCGCTCCCCTGCGCGGCGACCGCCTCCCCGTGGTCGTCCTCTCCCACGGCAACGGCTGGTCGATGGACGGCTACGCACCGCTCGCCGAGCACTGGGCCGGCGAGGGCTTCGTCGTCGTCCAGCCCACGCACCTCGACTCGCGCTCCCGGCGCCTCGGCCACGACGACCCCGGCTTCGGGGACATCTGGCGCTGGCGGATCGCGGACCTCGTCGCGGTGCTGGACCACCTCGACGCGATCATGGCCGCGGTGCCGGGACTCGCCGGCCGGGCGGACGCGCGGCAGGTCGCGGTCGCCGGGCATTCCTGGGGCGCGCAGACCGCCGGCGCCCTGCTCGGCGCCGGCGTCCTGAGCCCCGACGGCGCCACCGAGGAGCGGTTCGCCGACCCGCGGGTGCGCGCGGGGATCCTGCTCGCCGCGACGGGCACCGGCGACAGCCTCACCCCGTTCGCCGCGGAGCACCTGCCGTTCATGCGTCCCGCGTACGCGCACCTGACGACCCCGACGCTCGTGGTCGCCGGCGACGCCGACCGGTCCGCGCTGTCCACCCGCGGACCCGACTGGTTCACCGACGCCTACCACCTCAGCCCCGGGGCGGACGCGCTGCTGACCCTGACCGGCGGCGAGCACTCGCTCGGCGGGATCGTCGGGCACGAGGTGGCCGAGACCACCGACGCCAGCCCGGAACGGGTCCGGCTCGTGCAGCGCGTGACCACCGCGTGGCTGCGCACGCGGCTGGGCGTCGACCCCGAAGCCTGGCCGGCGACCGCCGCGGACGTGCGGCGGACGGCGTCGGAGGTCGGGGCCCTGGCGACGGCGTGACGGCCGCCGGTCAGCGCGGGTCGAGCACCACGACCGGGATCTCACGGGCCGTCTTCGCCTCGTACCCGGCGAACCCGGGGTACTCGGCCTTCTGCTGCTCCCAGATGCCCGCGCGCTCCTCGCCGGTTGCCACCCGGGCCAGGAATTCACGTGTCGCGGTGCCGATCTCGGCCGAGACCCGTGGCTCCGCGACGAGGTTGTGGAACCACGCCGGGTTCACGTCGAGCCCGGCGTACGAGGCGAAGACGGCCACGCTGCCCCCGCCGAGGTCCCGGTACATGACCGGGTTCACGCGCTCCTGGCCCGACCTCGCGCCGGTGGTGTGCAGCAGGAGCAGCGGGGCTCCCTCGAACCGGCCGCCGACCTTGCCGTCGTGGGCGCGGAACTCCGCGATGATGCTCGCGTTCCAGTCGTTCATGGGTGCCTCTCTCGTCTCGTGACATCACAACACGCCTGGTCGGGCCCGTCATCCGGTCCTCGGGAGGCACGCGTCGGACCCGTCGCGGGGGTCGCGGTCCGGGCGGCGCCCTAGCTCGGTGGCGGGACCCGGCCGAGAAAAGGGCGCGACGATCCCCTGCCCCGTGGTGCATGCTCGCTAGGAGTGCGCCGCGCGAACCGCCGCGGCCGCAGGAGTACGAGGAGCCAGCGGATGTCCGCAGGGAGCGAGGTCGGCCGCCACGGCCACCTTGTGTGACGGGTCCCCCGCCGTCGCGCCGGACCGACCCACCCGCACGGGTGCGCGTCCCGGTCCCCCGCGACGGCGCTGCCCCGTGCCCGCGCGGCCCTGACCGCGCCGGGCGCTCCCCCTCTCCGAGAGCGAGCTCCACCATGCGTGCCCTGACCGTGCCCGAGATCCGTGCGTCCTTCGTCAACTGCTCCCGCCGCGACGCGGCGCAGGCCGTGCTGCCCGACCTGGCGTCCCTCGACTGGGACCGCCTGGACTACCTCGGCTGGACGGACCCCAAGAACCCCCGCCGCGCCTACGTCGTCACCCGCGTCGACGACCGCCCGACCGGCATGGTGCTGCGCGCCTCCGACGGCGCCACCCGCCGCAGCGCGGTGTGCACCTGGTGCGAGGACGTCGTCGCGACCAACGAGGTCGCCCTTTTCGTCGCGAAGCTGGCCGGCCCGGCCGGGCGGAACGGCGACACGGTCGGCACCCTGATCTGCGCCGACTTCGCGTGCTCCCGCAACGCCCGGCGCCGGCCGACGATCGTCGAGGCCGGGGACGACGCCGCCGCGGTGGTCGCCCGGCGGGTCGCGGCGGTGCAGGAGCACAGCGCGCGGTTCGTGGCCGCGGTCGCGCGCGGCTGAGCCACCGGCGTGCGCCGCACGGGCGTACCGTGCGGCGCATGCCGATCGCGCTCGAGAACGTCGGGATCGCCGTCCGGGACCTGGACGCGACGATCGCCTTCTTCACCGACCTGGGTCTGGAGCTGCTCGGCCGGGACGAGGTCAGCGGCGACTGGGCGGACACCGCCGTGGGGCTCGACGGGAACCACGCGCGGATCGCGATGCTCGGCACGCCGGACGGCCACGGGCGGCTCGAGCTGTTCGAGTACCTGCACCCGGACGCGATCGAGACCGAGCCGACGCTCCCGAACGAGATCGGGATGCACCGGGTCGCGTTCTCGGTCGACGACCTCGACGCCGCGCTGGCGACGGCCGCGCGGCACGGCTGCCACCCGCTGCGCGGGGTCGCGACGTACGAGGACGCCTACCGGCTGACCTACGTGCGCGGGCCGAGCGGCATCATCGTGATGCTCGCGCAGGACCTGCGCCGGGGCTGACCCGGGTCAGCCCGCGTCGGCCCGCACCCGCGCGAGCCAGTCGGCGACGAGCGCGGCCGTGAGCGCGGGCTGCTCCAGCTCCACGTCGTGCCCCGCCGAGTCGAGCACGACGAACGTGGTCCTCGGGTAGTGCGACCGGCGCGCCCACGCGTCCTCGTAGCCGACGACGTGGTCCTGCCGCGCGGTCAGCACCAGGCCAGGTGCCGTGAACGGCTCCGGGTCCGCGTCCTCCGGCTCGCGGTCCAGGGCGTACCGCGCGGCGATCCGCGCGAGCGCCCGCGTGTCGGCGGCGAGCAGCCCCGGCCGGACGTGCTCGAGGAAGGCCCGGACGTGCGCCTCGGACTGCACGACCGCGCCCTCGGCGTAGTCCGCCGCGGCCTCGCCGGCCAGCGCGAGCGCGGCCGGGTCGGCGCGCAGCACGGTGGCCGGCGGGACGTCCCGGCGGGCGTGCTCCGCGACGAACACGCCCGCGACGGTCGCCAGCCCCAGCACCCGGGGCCGGAGGTCGTGCGCGACCTGCCGCGCGACCATGCCGCCGAACGACTGCCCGAGGACCGCGAACGGCTCGTCGCCGATCCGGCGCGCCAGCTCGTCCTCGACGGCCGCGACCACGTCCTGCGTGCTCGCGACGTCCCCGGCGAGCGTCCCGCCGGCGCCGGGCAGGTCCACGTAGAGCCGCCGCCACCCGCCGGCCGCCTCGAGGACGGGGTCCAGCGGCAGCAGCACGCGGTGGTCGAGGCCGAAGCCGTGCAGGAGGACGAGGGGCGTCCCGGTCCCGTGCTCGACGACGTTCACCGGCGCACCGTACCGGCCGGCGCCGACACCGTCACCGGAGCCCGAAGCCGCCGTCGGACGTCAGCACCTGCCCGACGACCCAGGACCCCGCCGGGCTCACGAGCCAGCCGATGAGCCGCGCGGGGTCGGTGGGCTCGCCCCACCGACCGAACGGCGTCGCCGCTCGGAGCGCGTCGAGCTCCGCCAGCGGGCGGTCGGTCGACCCGGGATCGAGGTACCCCGTGTTCACCGGGCCCGGGTTCACCGTGTTGAGCACGATGCCAAGGTCCAGCAGCTCGGCCGCCACCGTGGCCGTCACCCCGGCCAACGCGGCCTTGGACGCCGCGTACGCCACCTCGCCGCGCATGGGACCGTGCTGCTGCCCGGAGGTCATCCAGACGACCTTCGGGGCGCGCTCGGGGTCGGCCGGCGCCTGCTGCGCGTGCCGCTCGCCGGGGCGCGTGCCCGCGGACGGCGGCGCGAACTGGCGCGCGAACCGCTGCGTGAGCTGGATCGTCGAGCGGGCGTTCGTCTGCCAGAACGCGTCGAGCGCCTCCGGCGTCATGTCGAGGATCGAGCCGTCCCCGCCGCTGCGCGCGTGGTTGCACACCAGGACGTCGACGGTGCCGGTCAGGCCGCGGGCGGCGGCGAACAGGGCGTCGACCTCGGCGGGGTCGCGCAGGTCCGCGCTCGCGCGCCCCGCGACGGCCTCGCCCCGGAGCGCGTCCCGGACGCCCGCGGCCACCGCGTCGAGGTCGTCGCCGCCCCAGGGCTGGTCCGCGTCGTGCGGCGCGTAGTCGTGCGTGAAGACGCTCGCGCCGAGGCGTCCCAGCTCGCGGGCGACGGCGTACCCGATGCCCTGGCGGCGGGACACGCCCGTCACGAGCGCGGTGCGGCCGGCCAGCGGGAGCTCGTCGAGGTGCATCCCGCGACCGTACCGAGCGGGGTCAACGCGAATACCGGCGGCCGCCTAGCCCAGGGCGACGACCGCGCCGACCAGCGGGCCGACGACCACCAGGTGCATCAGCCCGAAGAACGCCCCGCAGACGAGGGTGAACCCGGTCGCCTCGACGAGCCGCCCGGGCGACCGCAGGTGCGCCACGACCCGCGCGACGAGCCGCCACGGCCGCAGCACGTCCCAGCTGTTCACCCGGATGTTCCGGCCGAGGTAGATGCCGAAGGCCGCGAGGAGCAGCACCGCGACCGTCAACCAGCGCACCTCGGCGGACTGGAGCCCGTCCACGTCGTCGAACCGCAGCGCCACGTACGCGAGCTGGACGAAGAACACGTTGATCAGCATGTTCAGCACGCCGGACATCGCCAGCGACAGCACGAGGAGGATGTCGTACCACTCGGGGACGCGCTCCCCCGGCTTGCGGTGCGACTGGTTCAGCTCGGTCACGAGGTACCCGGCGTTGGGCAGCAGGAGCAGCCACACCAGGACGACCGCGACCTCCGCGGCCACGCCCACGGCCCGCGGCGCACCGGCGGCGAGCAGCAGCGCCACCGCCAGGACGCCCGCCCCGAGGACGACGACCGGCGCGATCGACAGGCCGACGTTCAGCAGCATCGGCCGGTACAGCCGCGTCCGGAACAGCGGCGCACGCGCGACCACCAGCAGCAGGGCGAGCACGTTCATCCCGACGATGCCCAGCACCGTGTCCTGCAGCAGCACGTCTCCCCCGTCCGCGGGCGTCCGACCCGCCCGCCACGAAGCCTGGCACGGCCGGCCGTCCTCGACCCGAGATCCGGGTGCCGCGCCCTTGACGGCGCACTTGCTTTTTGCAAGTGTGGTGCGCGTCACAGTCAGCCGCGTCCGAGGGAGAGCACCATGTCCGCGATCTTCGTCAACCTGCCGGTGACCGACCTCGAGCGCGCGAAGGCGTTCTACGAGGCGCTCGGGTTCACCGTCAACCCGCAGTTCACCGACCACAACGCCGCGTGCGTCGTCGTCGAGGAGGACCACGGCTACTTCATGCTCGTCACCCGCGACTACTTCCAGACGTTCAGCGACCGCCCCGTCGGCGACCCGTCGACGACGGTGTCCGCGACGACCGCGATCTTCCTCGACAGCCGCGCCGCGGTGGACGACACGATCGCCCGGGGCCAGGGCGCCGGCGGCGTGGAGGAGCGGCCCGCCGCGGACTACGGCTTCATGTACCAGCGCCAGATCGCCGACCCCGACGGGAACCTGCTCGAGTTCGGCTGGATGGACCCGGTCGCCGCCGCGAACGGCCCCGCGGCCGTGGCGGACCAGCAGGCCTGAGCCGATGGCCGCGCGCGACTACGGGCAGTACTGCGGCGTGACCCGGGGGCTGGAGCTCGTGGGCGAGCGCTGGGCGCTGCTCGTCGTGCGCGACCTGCTCGTGGGGCCGCGCCGCTACGGCGAGCTCGCCGCGGGGCTCCCCCGCATCCCGAGCAACGTCCTGGCGGCGCGGCTCAAGGAGCTGCAGGAGGCCGGGGTGATCCGGCGGGCGCCCCGGTCCCGGGTGATCGTCTACGAGCTCACGCCGTACGGGCGCGAGCTCGAGCCCGTCGTCCTCGCGCTCGGGGCGTGGGGCTTCAAGGCGCTGGGCGAGCCGCGCGAGGGGCAGGTCGTCACGCCCGACTCCCTGACGGTCGCCCTCCGCACCGCGTTCCGCCCCGAGGTCGCCGCGGCGCTGCCGCCGACCGCCTACGCCGCGCGCGTCGGCCCCGCCGACCTGCTCGTGCGCGTCGACGGCCCGGCGCTGGCCGTGGCGCCCGGCGACGGCACCGCGTCGGCCGACCTCGCGTTCGCGACGGGTCCCGGGATCCGCCGGCTGATCTCGGGCGAGCTCGACCCCGCCGGTGCGATCGCGTCCGGGGTGGTCGAGGTGCTGCGGGGGCCGGGCGACCTGCTCGACCGGTTCGCGCGGACGTTCCACCTGGCGGCCTGAGCCGCGTCGGGGCGCGCTCGTGGCTGGGGCGCGGCCGCTCGACGCGCCGGAACCCGCGCGGCGTGGTGCACTGCGGGTCGTGACCGCGCGGGCAGGGACCCGCGCCCGCCGCTGCACGGAAGAAAGAGCGCCATGAACCCGACCGGCACCACCGGCCCTGCCGACGCGACCCCCGACGCGCCCGAGGGAGACCGCCACCCCGCCGACGCGTCGCTCGACCGCGACGCCGGGCCGCTGCGCTCGGTCGTCGTCTACAACCCCGTGCGGGTCGACGGGCTCGAGGAGCGCCGGGCCGCGGTCGAGGCCGCGCTGACGGAGGCCGGGTGGCCGCTGCCCGAGTGGGTCGAGACCACCGCGGAGGACCCGGGCGCCGGGCAGGCGCGGCAGGCCGTCGCGGACGGCGCGCAGGTGGTGTTCGCCTGCGGCGGCGACGGCACCGTGCGGTCCTGCGTCGAGGGCCTCGCGGGCACGGGCGTCGCGCTCGCGGTGCTGCCCGCGGGGACGGGCAACCTGCTCGCCGCGAACCTCGGCGTGCCCGACGACCCGGCCGCCGCCGTGCAGATCGTCACCGAGCACGGGCGCCGGCGCATCGACGTCGGCGAGGCGGACGGCCGGACGTTCGCGGTGATGGCCGGCATGGGGTTCGACGCCGCCCTGCTCGACGACGCCTCCACCGCGCTCAAGGCCAAGGCCGGCCCGGTGGCCTACGTGCTGTCCGCGCTGAAGCACCTGGGCGACCGCAGCATGCACGTCGAGATCCACCTCGACGACCGTCCCCCGGTGCGCCGCCGCGCGCGCTCAGTGCTGATCGGGAACGTCGGGCGGCTCCAGGGGGGCGTCCGCCTGCTCGCGGACGCCGAGCCCGACAACGGGCAGATGGACGTGGCGGTCCTCGCCCCGCGCACGATCGGGCACTGGGTCCAGACCGCCTGGGGCGTGCTCCGGCACCCCCACCGGGTCGCGCACCTGGACGTGCTGCGCGCCGAGCGGATCCGGGTGGTCAGCGACCGGGAGGAGCGGCGTCAGGTCGACGGCGACGTCATCGACCCGGGCCGCACGCTCACCGTGACGGTCCGCCCGCAGGCCCTGGAGCTGTGCGTGCCGCGCCCCGAGCGCAGCGCGGACCTGTCCGAGGGCTCGGAGCGGCTCGGGCGGTAGCGGGTCAGCGGCGCGGGTCCAGGCGCAGCGTGCTGCCGACGGCGGAGGGCGTCACGACCGAGTCCGCCCCGGTCCCGCTGTACTTCGCACGGTACGCCGCCGTCACGCCCTCGGGCGCCCTCGCGCCGACGTCGACGACCACGACGTCCGCGGTGAGCCCCGGGACGCGCACCCGAGCCCGGCCCGACGCCACCGCGGCGCCGTACCACCCGGTGGCCCGGCGCACCCACGTGCGCACGTACACGTGCCCGTCGGCGACGACCAGCCAGATCGGGGTCCAGGGGCGGTGCGTGCCGTCGCGCCGCTCGGCCGCCACCTCGAGCTCCTGGGCGCGCCCCAGGCGGTCGAGCTCGTCCGCCGTCCACCCCGCCTCGTCCACCACGGGACCAGTGTGCCCCCGGGCGGGGGCGTGCGTCTGGCAGCATGCCCGCGTGACCGCGCGCACCGTCCTCCTCGTCATCGACCTGCAGACCGGCGTCCTCGACGGCTGCGTCGACGCGGCCGGCGTCCTCTCCCGGACCGCGGCGCTCGTCGACCGGGCCCGCACCGAGGGCGTCCCGGTGGTGTGGGTGCAGGACCACGGCGCGTTCGAGGTCGACTCTCCCGACTGGCGGCTGGCCCCGCCGCTGGCGCGCCGCGACGACGAGCCGGTGGTGGGCAAGACGTACCGCGACTCGTTCGCCGGCACCGACCTCGCCGACGTGCTGGCGGGGCTGGGCGCGACGCACCTCGTGGTCGCGGGGGCGCAGAGCGACTACTGCATCCGCACGACCACGCAGTCGGCGGCGGTCCGCGGGTTCGACGTGACCCTGGTGAGCGACGCGCACACGACGACCGACGCGGAGTACGACGGCGTGCGGATCTCCGGGGAGCAGATCGTCGCGCACACCACGATGTACTTCCGCGGCCTGCGGTACCCGGGGCGGCGGTACGCGGCGGAGCCGCACGACCGAGTCGTGCTCGACTAGCCGGGCCGGGGGCCCGGGCGCGCCGCCGAGGCGCCCGCCCCGTACGCTTCCCCGCGTGCTCCGCCTCTCCCCCGCCCGGCTCGCGTTCGTCACGGAGCGCCACCTCGCGACGCTCACCACCCTGCGTGCCGACGGGAGCCCGCACGTCGTGCCCGTGGCGTTCACCTGGGACGCGGAGGCGGGCGTGGCGCGCGTGACCACGAGGCCGACGACCCAGAAGGCCGTGAACGCGCGCCGCGGCGGCGCCGACGGCCCGGGACGCGCGGTGCTGTGCCAGGTCGACGGCCGCCGGTGGCTCACGCTCGAGGGCACGGTGGAGGTCGCCGACGACCCCGCCGAGGTCGCCGAGGCGCTGCGCCGCTACGAGCGGCGGTACCGCCCGCCGAACCCCGCCGTCGAGCGGGTCGTGCTGCGGGTCGCGGTCGACCGGGCGATGTCGTCGCGCGACCTCGCCTGAGGCGCCCTCAGTTCGACGGTTGACAGTTAGAGACCTAACACTTAGGTTTCTGCACATGGACGCGCCCGAGCTCACCACGACCCTCGACCTGGTCCGCTGGATCGGCTGGGCCCAGCGCAAGGCCGGCGAGGACTGGGTCCGCACCCGCGGGCTCAGCCACGAGCAGGCCTTCGTCCTCGGCTACCTGGCGCAGAACCCCGGGGCCATCCAGCGCGACATCGCCGCGATCACCCGGACCAGTGCCGCCAGCGTCTCGAGCCTGCTCAAGGGCCTGGAGGCGCGCGGCCTGGTCGAGCGCCGCACCGAGCCGGGCGACGAGCGCAGCAAGCGCGTGCACGCCACGCCCGAGGGCGCCGAGCTCGTGGCGGGCTTCGCCGCCGCGGTCGAGGCGGCCGACGACACGCTCCTGGCCCCGCTCGACCCCGAGGAGCGTGCGACCCTGCACGCCCTGCTCCAGAAGGTCACGGCCGCACTCCCCCGCCCGACGCGGGACTGACAGCCCCCTGACCCGTCCCCACCGCGCGGCCCGTCCGCGCGGCGGCACCCCGCGCCCTCGCGCGCCTCCCCCACCCCACGCACCCACGCGGCGTCCGCCGCGCGCTTCGCCCTGCCCTGAAACGGAGCAGCCATGCGCACCACGACCCCCACCCCCGACGCCGCCACCCCGGCCGACGCCCCCGGCACCGACCGGTGGTTCCTCTCCTCCGCGCCGGTCGTCAGCGCCCTCGTGCACCTGTGCGTGCCGATGGCGGCGGCGATGATCGCCGGCGCCCTGTACAACGTCGTCAACGCCGGCTTCATCGGCTCCCTGCACGACGACGCCCTGCTCGCCGCCGTGACCCTGGGCTCCCCGGTGCTCGCGCTGGTCATGGCGATCGGGAACGTCTTCGGCGTCGGCGGCGGGGCGCTCGTGTCCCGGCTCCTCGGGGCCGCCGAGCACGACGGGGCCCGCGGCGACGAGATCCGGCGCGTCTCCGCGTTCGCGCTCTGGGGCACCGTCGGAGCCGGCGTCCTGCTCGGCGGGACCGCGCTGCTGCTCCTCGACCCGGTGGTCTCGCTGCTCGGGGCGGACCGGGCGGCGCGGCACGCGACCACCACGTTCGTCGCGATCCTGCTCGCGTTCGTCCCCGTCCTCGCCGCGGCCGTCTGCCTCGAGCAGCTGGTGCGCGCCGAGGGCGCCGCCCGCCAGGTGATGACGGGCCTGATCGCCTCGACCGTCGCCAACGTGGCGCTGGACGCCCTGTTCATCCTCGGCCTGCACCTCGGCGTGGCGGGAGCGGCGCTGGCCGTCGGCCTCGCGAACCTGGTGTCCGTCGGCTACTTCGCGGTGTGGCTCACCCGGAACAGCACGCAGATGAGCCTGGCCCCGCGGTGGTTCGCCCTCGCCCCGAGCGTGCTCAAGCCCGTGCTCGGCGTCGGCGTCGGCACCCTGCTGCAGTCCGCGTTCCTCATCGTCACCGCGCTCGTGCTCAACAACCTCGCCGCCGGGTACGGCGACGGGCCGCTCGCCGCGATGGGCGTCGCGGTGCGGATCGCCCAGGTGCCGGAGTTCCTGGTCATGGGTGTGACGCTCGGGGTGCTGCCGCTGCTCGCCTACGCCTACGGCAAGGGCGACCGGGCGCGGCTCACCGCGGCGCTGCGGACCTCGGCCGTCGCGGTCGGCGGGGTCGCCCTGCTCTTCTCGGCGGTGGTGTTCCTGTTCCGCGACACGGTGCTGGCCGCGTTCCTCACCGACCGCTCCGTGCTCGCGCTGGGCGTCACGGTCCTGGCGGCGCAGCTGACCGCGATGATCGCCAACGGCTTCACCGGGCTCATCACCTCGCTGTTCCAGGCGACCGGCCAGGCGCTGGCGGCCACGGTCATGTCCGTGACGCAGGGCGTGCTGTTCGTGCCCGTCGTGCTGCTGGGCAACCTCTGGTTCGGGCTGCCGGGCATCATCTGGGCGCTGACCGTCACGGAGGTCGCGGTCCTCGCGGCCGGAACGGTGCTGCTGCTGATGACCCGGCGGGCGATCGACCGCGGGCTGTCGGAGGGCAGCCCGGAGCGCGCCGAGGAGGCGCTCGCGGCCGCGGCTGCGTGAGGCCGGCCGCGGGAATGCGCTGGCCGCGCAGGTCCGGGCGGCGCGACGATGGCGGCGTGGACCAGACGACCGCCGAGACCCGGCTCCCCGGCGGCGGCATGGGCGGCGCCGTCCGCGCGGGCGACACCGTGCGGCGCGCCGGCGGCCCCTGGACCCCGACCGTGCAGCGCCTGCTCGCGCACCTGCGCGCGGCGGGCGTCCCCGGGGTGCCGGAGCCGCTCGGCGTCGACGACCGGGGCCGGGACGTGACCGGCCTCGTCCCGGGCGAAGTCCCCGCCTACCCCCTGCCGGCGTGGGTGTGGCACGACGACGTGCTCGCCGACGCCGCCGCGCTGCTCCGGCGCGTGCACGACGCGTCGGCGTCGTTCGACCGGACCGGCGCCACGTGGCGGCTCCCGGAGCACGATCCCGCCGAGGTGGTCTGCCACAGCGACACCTCGCCGGACAACATGGTGTTCCGGGACGGGCGCCCGGTGGCGCTGATCGACTGGGACACCGCCGCGCCGGGACCGCGCACCTGGGACCTCGCGTACCTCGCGTACCGGCTGGTCCCGCTCGGCCCGGCGGGCGCGGACGCGGTCCCCGTCCCCCTCGCCGAGCGCCGGCGCCGGCTCGAGCTGCTGTGCCGGGAGTACGGCGGCGTCCGGCCGCGCGACGTCGTCCCGGTCGTCCCGGTGCGGCTGCGGGAGCTCGCGCGGTTCACCCGGTCGCGCGCCGACGGCGACGAGCGGCTGCTCGGGCACGTCGGGCTGTACCTCGACGACGCCGCGTGGGTCGAGGCGCGCGCGGCGCAGCTCGCGTCCGCGGGCGACGAGGGCTGAGCCCGGGCCGCGGGAAACACCTCGACCTCCGCGGCGGACCGGACGACCATGGCGGCATGGACCGCCCCACCCGGTGGACCCGGGCGACCGTGTACCCCGACATGTGGGTCGACCCCGCCGACGACCCGCGGAACAGCGACGGCGTGAGCCCCGACGGGGAGCTGCCGACGTTCGTCGACTACCTCGGACGGTACCGGGCGACGCTGCTGATGAAGTGCGACGACCTCGACGCCGAGCAGCTCGCCCGCCGGTCGGTCCCGCCGTCGACGCTGTCGCTGCTCGGCCTCGTCCGGCACCTGGCCGAGGTGGAGCGGGACTGGCGAGGCTGGATCACGCCGGGCGCGGAGCCGCCCCGGCTGTACGGCGGCGCCGACGGCGACTTCGAGGGCGCTGCACCCGACCCGTCGCTCGTCACGGCGGCGTTCGCGGACCTCGCGCGGGAGCAGGCAGCGACCGACGCCGCCCTCGCCGCGCACCCCGACCCGGGCGAGCGGCTGGGCGCCGGCGGCATCGCGGTGCGCGAGCTGCAGGTGCACCGGATCGAGGAGTACGCCCGGCACTGCGGGCACGCCGACCTGCTGCGCGAGTGCATCGACGGTCGCGTCGGCCAGTGACCCGGGACCTCGCGGGGGCGCCTTCCGGTGGCGCACGTCACGGAACAGCGCGCGCGTGCGAGGCGCTGGGTCGTGCGTGAAGATCTTCGACCCCACCACCGTCGGCCGCGTCGCGCTGGCCAACCGCGTCGTCATGGCCCCGCTGACCCGGCTCCGCGCCGGTGAGTCGGCGGTGCCGGGCGACCTGCTCGTCGAGCACTACCGCCAGCGCGCCGGCATGGGCCTCGTCCTCACCGAGGGCACGTACCCCGTGATCGAGGGCCGCACCTGGACCGGGCAGCCCGGCATCGAGACCGCCGAGCAGGCCGCCGGCTGGGCCCGGGTCGCCGACGCCGTGCACGCCGCGGGCGGGCGCATCGCGATGCAGATCATGCACGGCGGGCGCATCGCGCACCCCGACGTCACCGGCGCCGCCCGCGTCGTCTCGGCCAGCGCCGTCGCCGCGCCCGGCGAGATCCGCACGCCCACCGGCAAGGCGGCGCACCCCGTGCCGCACGCCCTCGGCACCGAAGAGATCGCCGAGGTCGTCCGCGGCTTCGTCGCCGGCGCGCGCCGGGCCGTCGACGCCGGGCTCGACGCGGTCGAGGTGCACGGCGCCAACGGCTACCTGATCCACCAGTTCCTCTCCCCCGCCAGCAACCTGCGGACCGACGGCTACGGCGGCACCCCCGAGGGCCGGGCGCGGCTCGCGATCGAGGTCGTCAGCGCCGTTGCCGCGGAGATCGGCGCCGACCGGACCGGAATCCGCCTGTCGCCCGAGCACGACATCCAGGGCGCGGTCGAGACCGACCCCGAGGTCACCGCGGCGACCTACGCGGCGCTCGCGGACGGGCTCGCGCCGCTGGGCCTCGCGTTCGTGGACGTGCTGCACCGCGACCTGCGCGGCGACCTGGTCCAGGGCATCCGCCGACGGGTCGGCGCGCCGCTGATCGGCAACTCGGGCTTCGCCGTCAACACCACGCGGGACGAGGCGGTCGGCCTGGTCGAGGAGGGCGTCGTCGACCTGGCGGCCGTCGGTCGCGCGGCGATCGCGAACCCCGACCTCGTCGCGCGCTGGGCGCGGGACCTCGGCGAGAACGCGCCGGACCCGGCGACCTTCTACGCCGCCGGCGCCGAGGGGTACACGGACTACCCGACCGCCGCGGCCTGACGAGTCCCCCAGGGCGCCCGGTCGCGGCCGGGCGCCCTGTGACCGCGCCGCCGCGGGCGACGTCTCGCGCGGTCGGCCGCCCGCCCCGGTGTCAGGCCTGGGACGCCCGCCCACGGCGGCGCGGCGCCGCCGAGCGCGGCGGGTTCGCCCGCAGGTGGTCCCGCACGGTGCCCAGCACCCGCGCGAGCGACTCGACGTCCGTGCGGTCCAGCGGGTCCACGAGCAGGTCCCGGACCACGCCGATGTGCCCCGGGAACACCCGGGCGAGCACGTCGCGGCCCGCCTGCGTGATCGTCACCGTGACGCCGCGCTCGTCGTCCGGCGACGGCGCTCGCGTCACCAGGCCGGCCTTCTCGAGCAGGCCGGCCTGGTAGGTCAGGCCGCTGCGGCTGTAGACCACGCCGTCGGCCAGGTCCGTCATCCGCCGGCTGCCCTCCGGGGCGTCACCGAGCGTCGCCAGGAGCTGGAACTGGACGTAGCTCAGGCCGCCGACCTCCTGGAGCTGCTGCTCGACGGTGTGCCGGAGGAGGCTGCTCACCTCGATGAGCGCGAAGTAGGCGCCGAGCTCGACGGGGTCCAGGGTGGGCGGCGGCGTGTCGGTCATGCGGACATCCTAGGTGCTTCGAATTCGCACCCGGGCGGGTCAGCGCAGCGTGAGGACCTCGACCCCGTCCTCGGTGATCGCGACCGTGTGCTCGCTGTGCGCGGTCCTCGCCCCGGTCGCGCTGCGCAGCGTCCAGCCGTCGGCGTCCGTGACCAGCTCGTCGGTGTCGGCCATGACCCACGGCTCGATCGCCAGCAGCAGCCCCGGTCGTAGGGTGTACCCGCGCCCGGCCCGGCCGGTGTTCGCGATGTGCGGGTCCTGGTGCATCGTCGACCCGACGCCGTGCCCGCCGAACTCGGTGTTGACGGTGTACCCGGCGTCGGTGAGGACGCTGCCGATCGCGTGCGACAGGTCGCCGATGCGGGCACCCGGCCCCGCGGCGGCGATGCCCGCGTCCAGCGCCCGCTCGGTGGCCTCGATCAGCGCCAGGCTCTCGGCCGGCCGGGTCTTCCCGACGACGAAGCTCACGGCGGAGTCGGCCACGATCCCGTCCAGCGACACCGCGAGGTCGAGCGTCAGCAGGTCGCCGTCGGCCAGCGTGTAGTCGTGCGGCTTCCCGTGCAGCACGGCGTCGTTGACCGAGGTGCAGATGTAGTGGCCGAACGGCCCGCGCCCGAACGACGGCGCGTAGTCGACGTAGCAGGACTCGGCCCCGGCGTCGGCGATCATCGCCCTCGTCCACCGGTCGATCTCCAGCAGGTTCGTCCCGACGGTGCTGCGCTCCTGCACGGTGCGCAGGATGGACGCCACCAGGGCGCCGGTCGCGCGGGCGCGGTCCAGCTCGGCGGGGCTGAGGATCTCGATCATGGTGCGGCCTTCCAGCATCCTGCGGATAACTATCCCGTCCATACTATCCCGGTACTAGAATCCCGATCATGGTCAGGCTCCCGCTCACCCCGGACGACGTCGAGCGCGGCCGCCGGCTCGGCGCGCTGCTGCGGCGGGCCCGCGGCGAGCGAACGGTCCTCGCCGTCGCGCTGGACGCCGGGGTGTCTCCCGAGACGCTGCGCAAGATCGAGTCGGGCCGGGTCGCCACCCCGGCGTTCCCCACGGTCGCGGCCGTCGCCGAGGTGCTCGGTCTGTCGCTCGACGCGGTGTGGGCGGAGCTGCGCCGCACCGAGGAGCCCGCCCTCGTGGCCGGCGGAGCGCGCATCGCGTCCTGACCGCCGGCGCGGCAGGCCCCCGCGCTGGCCCCCACGTCCGAGGCACGACCGCCGCCCCCGGCGACGAGGGGCGCGCCCCGACGCAACCGATCCTCGCGCCGCTGCGTCTTCTACGGTGTGACCACGATGAGCAGCGCGGACGGCGTGGACTTCCTGCGCGAGAGGTTCGAGGCCGCCGGGCACGCGCCACCGGCACCGGTAGCCCCGGCCGCCGCCGCCGACGAGGTCGCCCCCGTCGCCCTGGACCGCGACCGGCAGTTCACCGAGTTCGTCCGGCAGCACCAGACCGACCTGCTGCGCACCGCGTGGCTGCTCTGCGGGGACCGGCACCAGGCCGAGGAGCTCGTGCAGCAGGCGCTGGTCCGCACCTACAGCCGCTGGGGCCATGTCCGGCAGCGTGACCCGCTCGGCTACACCCGGCGCGTGCTCGCGAACCTGCGCGTGGACCACTGGCGACGCCGACGGCGCGAGGTGCTCGTCCCACCCGACGAGGTGTCCCCCGAGGACACGCCGCTGCACGGGCGGTCGGCGAGCGACCGCACCGGCGACCGCGACCAGCTCGTGCGCGCGCTCGCCACGCTGACCCCGCGCCAGCGCCGGGTCGTCGTCCTGCGGCACTTCCTGGACCTCTCCGAGGCCGAGGTCGCCGAGGACCTGGGCGTCAGCGCGGGGACCGTGAAGTCGACCGCCTCCCGGGCGATGGCGGCGCTCCGCGTCGTCCTCTCCGCGGACCGGTCCCCGGACCAGACCGACACGGGCGCCGCCCGGGACGGGAGCGACCGATGAGCGTCCAGGACGACGACCTCGCACGCCGCCTGCGAGCCCGGGCGGACGCCGAGATGCCGGCGATGTCCGTCGACGTGGCCGCGGTCGTGCGCGGGGGTCGGCGGCGACGCCTCGCCCGCGGGGGTGCGGTCCTGGCGGCGACGGCGCTCGCGGTCGCCGGGGCGTGGTCCGGGGTCCGCGCGCTCGACGCGCCGCCCGGCGACCTCCAACCCGCCGGCACGTCGACGCCAGCGCCCAGCCCGGCCGACGCCGACCTGCACGCCCAGGTCGACCCGGAGGCGGGGACGATCACGTTCCCGATGGCCCGGTACGACCTGACCGCCGAGGAGTGGGCGACCGTGGGCCTGGCCAGGAGCTGGGAGATGAAGCGCTGCGCCGAGGCGGAGGTCGGCCGGCCGATCGCCTGGGAGACGGCGATCCCCGGCGACCCGCCGAGCGACCGGACGTTCGGCGTGTGGGACCTCGAGGAGGCGCAGACGTACGGCTACGCGGTGCCGCCGGAGGGCGGCCGTTCCGCCGGCGCCGTGGACCCCGACGTGCCCATGGCCGTGTGGGAGGCGTGCGGCCGGACGGAGGCCGTGCGCGCGATGAGCCCGGAGCTCGACGGGAGCTACGAGCTCGCGGACGCCCTGCTCCACGCGCACGAGATCGCGGCGGCGTCCGAGGAGAGCCGCACCGCGGTCGCCGACTGGACCGCGTGCCTCGCCCGGTACGGTCTCGAGCCGGCGGGCGGCGACAGCGGCTACGCCGTCGCGGGGGCGACCACCAGCCGGTGGGACCGGGACAGCGTCGCGCTCGCGGTGACGGACGTGGGGTGCAAGACCGAGGTCGACTTCGTGCCCCGGATGGCGGACGCCGAGGCCGCGGCGCAGGCGCCGGTCCTGATGCTGTTCCGCGACGAGCTGGACGCGCGGATCGCGCACATGCGGGCCGTCGTCCCCGTCGCCGAGGCCTACCTCGCGGCGCACCCCGAGATCCCGTAGCCCGTGGGGGCGCCCCGCACCCGCAGGGCCGACTCAGGTCGGCGGGCGCTCCCCGCGGTACTCCGGCAACCGGGGGTCACGGCGCACCCGGCGGTGCTCGCTGATGCCGACGACCACCCCGCACCCGATCACGACGGTCACGCACACCCAGAACAGCCCGGGCACCGGGTCGAGCGACCGCGTCACCACCACGCCGACGAGGGCGATGCCAGCGAGCACCGCGACCGCCTTCGCCAGCGGCGTCATGTCCCGGATGCGCCGCCCCTCCTCGTGGTAGTCGGGCTGCTGGCCGGCGGTCGCGCGGCGCACGACGACCCGCGTGAGCAGGACGACCCCGAAGATGACGACGATGCTGAACAGGCCCCACGGGTCGAACGTCACGGCGGTCTCCTCGGCTCCGGAAGCACGTGCCCGCATCGTGGCGCGGGCGGCCGGCTCCGGCAACCGAGGGCGACGAGGGGTCCGGGCGACCGACGCCCGCCGCCGAGGTCGGTGCTTCGGGCCGAGGTCGGTGCTTGGAAGCACCGACCTCGGCGGGAACCACCGACTTCGGCGTCCGCGAGCCGAGCGGGCCTACAGTCAGCGGGACGGCCCGCAGCACGGGAGGAGCCCCGACGATGAGGCTGACGACGAGCACGCACGTCTCCCTGGACGGCGTGATGCAGGGCATGGGCGGCTCCGGCGAGGACACCCGCGGCGGGTTCACGCGCGGCGGGTGGGCGCTGGGCTCCGGCGACCCGGCGGTGGGCGACCTGGTCGCCGCCGAGTACGGCGCCGCGGCGGCGTTCCTGCTCGGGCGGCGGACGTACGAGAACTTCGCCGGGTACTGGGGCGCGTTCGCCGACCCCGGGTCGCACCCGATCGCCGCGGCGCTGCACGACCGGCCGAAGTACGTGGCCTCGACGACGCTGACCGACCCGGCCTGGACCGGGACGACGGTCCTGGCGGGCGACCTCGCCACGGCCGTCGGCCGGCTCCGCGCCGAAAGCGACGGCGACCTGCTCGTCCCGGGCAGCGGGGTGCTGGTCCGGTGGCTGCTCGCGCAGGGCCTCGTCGACCGGATGACCCTGCTCGTCTACCCGGTCGTCGTCGGCCAGGGCACGCGGCTGTTCCCGCAGGACGGCCCGGACCTGCGGCTGACGCTCGTGGCGTCCCGGACGACGCCGGGCGGCGTCACCGTGCAGACGTACGAGCCCGCCGGCCGCCCGGAGTACGCCGGCTCCGCCCCGCACCCCGACGCCTGAGGACCGCTGCCGGGCGGGTCAGGCCGGCGCCGAGCCCAGCACGAGCGCGTGCCACGCACCCGCGTGCTCCACGCCGGAGCCCGTGACGCCGACGCTCACGACGTCGCTCGCGGTGATCTGCTCGTCCTGGGCGTCCGCCCCGCACGGCACGTCGGGGAACGCGACCACCTCGGTCCGCGTCGCACCGGCGCCCGCGGCCGTCGTCACGTACACGTCGAAGTCGAGGACGCCGTCGCCGAGGCACGACAGCCGCACGCCGTCGAGCCGCGCGGCGGCCTGGAACGACAGGGTGATCTCCCCCGTGGTCGCGTCCGACGGCTCGGGATCGCCGGGGTCGACGCGACCCGTGGCGCTGCCGAGCAGCCCGTCGACCTCCGCGTCGTCCTGCGCGTCCATCCAGGCGGTGACCTCGTCCTGCGACGGCCCGGGCGGGCCCGAGCACCCCGTGACGGCCAGCACGACGACGAGCGCGGCGCCGGTGCGGGCGGCGGGTCCCCTGGTCATGGTCGCGACCCTAGCGGCCACGGCCCGCCGTCAGGAGCCGTTCCGCGGATCCGTGAGGGTGGCGGCCGTGAACTCGATCTCGGAGAACGCGACCTCGCACCCGTCGCCCGTCGGGGACTGCACCTCGAAGCCGAGCCGCGGCCGCACGCCGGGCACGTCGAGCGCGAACAGCCGCACCATCCGCCAGGCGATGCCGTCGACGGACGCGTGGAAGGCGAACACGGACCCGGTGCGGGACACCCGGAGCCAGGTCGACCGCCCGGCGACGTCCACCGCGTTCGCGTCGTCCGACACGGTGCGGTTCACCACCGACACGACCATCGGCTGCCCGCCCGGTGCGCCCTCGAGGCAGAGCTTGGCCCAGTGCGCGTCGTCGAACCAGAGCAGCAGCACCCCGGCGTCGAAGGTGCTCCTGACGTCGACCGTCACGCGGCAGCGGAGCTGGAAGTCGCCGTCGGGCAGCTCGCCCACCAGGCGTGCCGCGCTGAGGACCGGCGGACCGCCCGCCGGGTCCACGAAGACGTCGGTCCGCGGGGCGGCGGTCGCGGCGACCGCGTGGTCCTCGACGCGCCACCGGACGTCGCCGACGGGCTCGAGAGCGAAGGGGACGCCAGGGACGTGCGTGCTGGTCACGGGGGTGCTCCTCGGGTTCGCGGCGGGTCAGGCCGGCAGGTCGGCGCGCTCGGCCGGCCGGCCGGGCACGGGGTCGGTGCCGTGCTGGGCGGCACGGGTGCGGGCCGCCGGGGTCAGGAAGGTCGCGGCGGCCACCAGGACGAGCACCAGGATCAGCGCGTGCCGCAGGCCGTAGTGGTCGCCGAGGAAGCCGAGCGCCGGCGGGCCGACGAGGAACGCCACGTAGCCGATGGTCGCCGCGAGGGACACGCGCGCGGTGGCGTCCTCACCGGGCGCCGCGGTGTCGCCGGCCGCCGACAGCGCGACCGGGAACCCGAGCGACGCGCCGAGGCCCCACAGCACCGCGGCCGCCGCGGCCACCGCCTGGTGGTCGACGAAGATGACGAGCGCCAGCCCGACCGCGCCGACGACCGCGCTGACGGCGAGCACGGCGGCGCGCCCGAACCGGTCGACGAACCGGCCGCCGACGAACCGGCCGAGCGTCATCGCCGCGGCGAACGCCGCGTACACCGCGGAGCCCAGGGCGGCGTCGAACCCGTGGCCGTCGACCATGACGAGCGGCAGCCAGTCGTTGGCGGTCCCCTCGGCCAGCGCGAGCGCGAGGATGATGCCGCCGATCATGACGAGGCGGGTGTCGCGCCACACGGGGCGCCGCGCAACGACGACTGCCCCGTGCGCGGCCACGGCGGCCGCGGGCGCCCGCACACCGACGCCCGCCGGGATCACCCGGATCGCGGGCACCAGCGCGACCGCGACGACGACCGCGACCACGGCCAGGTGCGCGACGACCGGGAACCCGACCGCCGTCAGGACCATGCCGGCCACGGCGCCGACCACCGTCCCGAGGCTGAAGCAGCCGTGCATGGCGGGCATCGTGGACCGCCCGAGCCCGCGCTCGACCTCCGCGCCCTCGACGTTGAGCGCGATCTCCCCGCCGCCCATGCCGAGCCCGAACAGCGCCAGTCCCGCCGCGACGAGCGGCCCCGAGCCGAGCGCCGCCCCGACGCCGATCACGGCGGCGCCGACCGCGACGGAGACGGTGCCCGCGAGCATGACGGGACGGGTCCCCCGCCGGGCGACGAGGGCGCCGGATGACAGGATGCCGACCATCGACCCGGCCGACAGCCCGAACAGGATCAGCCCCATCTCGGCCGTCGAGGCGCCGACGAGGTCGCGCACGTCCGGCGTGCGGGTGACCCAGGACGCGATCGTGAGGCCGGGCAGGAAGAACAGCAGGAACAGGGCGTTCCGGCGCGCGGTGAGGCTGGCGGGCACGGGTGGGGCTCCTCGGGCGGCTGAGCAAGACTGTACAAGCGTACACACTTCGTCGTGCGCGTCCGTCGGGGAAGATGGGCGGGTGAGCGGCACGCGGCGGGAGGTCCCCAACGACCCGGGGCGTCGGGAGCGCATCCTCGACGCCGCGCTCGACGTCGTCGCCGAGGCGGGCGTGCACGGCACCACCCACCGGCGCATCGCGGCGCGCGCGGGCGTCCCGCTCGGCTCGCTCACCTACTACTTCTCCGGGCTCGACGACATCCTGGGTGCGGCCTTCGCCCGGCTCGTCGACGCGATGTCGGCGTTCTACGGCCGGACGCTCGTCGGCGCGCGGGACCGCGACGAGGCGGAGGCCGCGGTGGTCGAGCTGATCTGCGGGCCGGCGTACGCGTCCGAGCGGGAGATGACGCTGATCTTCGAGATGTACGCCTACGCCAACCACGACCCGGAGGTGCAGGCGCTCGCGCGGGACTGGGTCCTGCGGAGCCGCGACAGCCTGTCCCGGCACTTCCCCGAGGACGTCTGCCGCGCGCTCGACGTGCTCGTGGAGGGCTGGCCGATCCACCGCAGCTTCGACGCGGCGCCCACCGACCGGGCGCTCGTGGCCGCGACCGTGCACGCGATCGTGCACGGCCTCTCCGACCGCCCCTGACCCCGGGACCCGCGCGCGCGTGCGGTCGACCGCGCCCCGGTGCCGCGCCGGACGTACCGTCGGGCCCATGACCCCCGCCGGCCCGCGTCGCGCCCCGCGCGCCGAGCGGCTGCGCCTCCCGGTCGAGCGGGACGGCGCCCGGTGCGTCTGGTGCGGGCGCGGGTTCGGCCCGCTCGTGCCGCCGACCCGCGAGCACCTCGTCCCCCGGGCCAAGGGCGGGCCGTCGTGGCTCGAGAACGAGGTGCCGGCCTGCCGCCGGTGCAACGCCGAGCGCGGGCACCGCGGGGTCGTCGAGTGGCTCGAGGAGTGCGCGCGCCGCGGGTGGGAGCCCGACGGCGCGGCTGTGGAGCGGTCGCTCGACGCGCTCGCGGCGGCGATCGCCGAGCGGGGCGGCCAGCGCCGGGCGCGCGCCTACGTGGCGGCGCAGCTGCGGCGGCTGCGGCGCTGACGTGTGCGGGCGGCGGCAGGAACGCCCCGCGCGCTACGCACCCGCCTCGACGCGGTCGGCCGCACGGACGAGCACGACGTCGTCGTCCGTCACCCGGAGCAGGTCGCCGGGGCACACGTCGTCGTCGAGCTCCACGACCCGGCCGTCGGTGTACGTGACCACCGCCGGCGAGGCGTAGCACTCGGTGACGTCGAGCAGCAGGGCACCGCCGTCGTCGGTCACCTCGGTCTGCTCGTCGTCCCCGAGCCGCACCGTGACGTCCCCGTCGGCGCGGTTGTTGATCTCGATGTCCGCCCCCGAGGCGCAGCCCGCGAGGGCGAGCAGGCCCGCCCCCATGACGACCCCGACGGCCGCACGCCCTCGACCTGCCCGCATGGTCCCTCCGTCTGCCTGAGCCCCTCATCAGGGCGTCCACGCCGACGGTAGGCGCGCGGCCGCGTCGGGCGCCGTCCGTCCCTGTGCCGATCCTGTGCGGATCCGGCAGAGCTTCCCGCACGACCACGGAGGCACGCCCTGTGACGCACCGCACACGCGCGTGCGACCAACGGCCCGCCCGCACGACCCGGCCGAGGAGCAGCATCGGGAGCGGGCGGCGACGGCGCCGCCACCGCGGCCGACGTGCCCCGTCCCCGGGGCAGGCCGGCCCACGACGCGAGGAGGACGCGATGCGCACGGAGCACACCGACCCCCGGTACGCGGTCGAGGTCGACGACCAGCCGACGTACCGGGTCGACTTCGTCGGCGCCTACGGGGCGACCGAGGAGTTCCGGATCTTCGCCGCGCCAGACCTGCCGGCGGTGCAGCGCTGGGTCGGCGACCAGGCCGCCGGCCGCGCGTACACCGTGTGGGTCGAGTACGCGGGGAAGTCGGGGGTCGGGCTCGCCCAGGTGCTCGCGTCGCGCTGACCCGGGGTCAGTCCGAGGCGAGCCGGCGCAGCGCCGACCCCTTGTGCGCCGCGCGGGCGCCGGTCTTCTCGGACTCCACGAGGTAGGCGGGCTCGTCGTCGGACGCGGTGAACTTCTGGCCGTCGTGCTGGAAGTCCGCGGTGCGCCGCTCGACGACCGTGCCGTGCGTGCGGCCCTGCGAGGTGTTCCAGGACACCCGGTCCCCGACGTGGATCGGCTCGGCCATGGTGCGGTCCTCCCGTGCGACGACGTGCGGTCCGCGCCAGTCGACCACGCGGCGCGTGCGGAGGCACGGCGAGGACGCCCGGCGGCTCGGACCGGCTACGCCTCCCAGCCCACCGCCCGGAGCACCGCCGCGGCGACCTCGGCCGGCGCGAGGCCCTCGACATCGACCACGGCGTCCTCGACGCGCGCGTCCTCCAGGATCGCGTGCAGCTCGCCCGCGCGGTGCCGGTGCCACGCGAGCACCGCCGGGTACCCGGCGTGCCGCGCGTCGAGCCGGTCCCGGATCGCCGGGACCGCAAGCCGCAGCCGGCACACCGTCAGGGGCACCCCGACGGCGTCCTCGTACACCGCGCGGGACCCCCGGTCCTCGAGGACCCCGGCCAGCACGAGACGCGACGCGCCCCGGCGCCGGTAGACGGCGGCGACCGCCCGGAGGTTCTCCAGCTCCAGGTCCTGCTGGAACGGGTCGCCGGGCGGGGCGGGCCAGGACCGGCGCAGCTCGTCCAGGTCGACCACCGCGTGCGGCACCCCGCGCTCGGCGAGCAGCTCTCCGACGTGCTGCGCGGTCGTGCTCTTCCCCGCGCCGACGGTGCCGGTCAGCAGGAGCGCGCCCGGGTCGGGCGGCGCGGCGGGCGGGGTCGCGGGTCCCGGTGCGGAGGTCACGGCCTCACGCTACGGCCGGGTGCGGGTCCCCCGCCGCCCCTCGCCGGTCACTTCCAGGTGACGGGCGACGGGAAGTAGGGGTTGTCCGACGACGCGATGAACGACTGGTACGACTCGCCGTTGTACTCGGCCGAGGTGACGACGGCGCCGTCCTTGGCCAGCGCGACGAAGCACGACACCAGGACCCGGTTCTCCTCGTCGTACTCCGGGAGCAGCAGGCCGCACGAGTCGCCGGGCGAGTTCAGCGAGAACCCGCTGGTGAGGTACTCGGTGTCGGCGCCGGTCGCGTCGAGCGGGAACAGGTCGACCGTCGCGGGGTCGTAGCCCTCCGGGGTGTCGTACAGCCACTGGTGCTGCGTGATCACGGCGTACGGGGTGTAGCCCTCGAACTCCTCGGCGTTGCTGAACTGGTCGAACAGCGCGGCGTCGAGCTCGCTGACCTGGAGCACGGCCACGCCGACCCCGCCGCTGACCTCCTGGTCGCCGTAGGTCTCGGTCTGGTTCAGCCACGCCGGCTGGCCGAGGGCGAGAGCCGTGCCCGGTGCGGTGACGGCACCGGCGGCGCCGAAGTCGACCGCCTCGACCTCGTAGTCGACCTCGAGCGGGCCGGTCTCGACGTCCCTCGGCGCGGCCGAGGCGCCGGCGGCGGGCTCGCGGTCCTTCTCCTTCGGCTGGCCCGCGGAGCAGCCGGCGAGGCCGAGCGCGAGGACGAGGGCGGCAGCGGGCACGGCGAGGGACGGCAAGCGCACGGGGAGACCTTCCGAGGGCGAAGTGCCTGGTGCAGACACAGGCGAGACCCAGGGAACCCTAAGCCATGGTCGCGGGAGCCGCCTCCGCCACTCTCAACGTACAGCGCGGCGGGGGTCTTGCCGCAAGGCCCCCTCCCGGGCCCAGAATCCTCGGCGCACCGCCCCCCAGCGCGCCCCCGAGGAGCCCCGTGACCGCCACCGCCACCCCCGCCTTCCACCTGCCCGACCGCCTCGCCGCCAAGGCCGACCCCGCCCTGATCGCCGACGACGAGCGCCGGTTCGCCGAGATCGCCGCCGCCCTCGACGCCGCGACGACCGACCTCGCGCAGCGGCTCGACGCCGTCCGCCGGCAGCCCGCTGGCCGGGGCCAGCAGACCCTCGACCGCGACGCCGAGGTCCGTCGGCTCACGAACCGCCTGCGCGCGCTGCGGCGGTTCGGGATGGACCTGTGCCTGGGCCGCCTCACCCCGGACGACGGCGGCGAGCCCGTCTACGTCGGCCGCCTCGGGCTCACCGACGCTGACGGCCGCCGGTTGCTCGTCGACTGGCGGTCCCCCGCCGCCGAGCCGTACTTCGCCGCGACCCGGGCCCGGCCGATGGGCGTGGCGGCGCGGCGCCGGTACCGGTGGACCGGGGGCCGGGTCGCCGACTACTGGGACGAGGTGCTCGCCGGGGACGGCGCCGCCGGGCACGCCGCCGGCGCCGCACTCGACGACGAGTCCGCCTTCATCGCCGGCCTGGGCGCCAGCCGCACCGCGCGGATGCGCGACGTGCTCGGGACCATCCAGGCGGACCAGGACGCGATCGTGCGGGCGGGCTCGCGCGGGACGCTCGTCGTCGACGGCGGGCCCGGCACCGGCAAGACCGTCGTCGCCCTGCACCGCGCCGCGTACCTGCTCTACGCCGACCCGCTGGTCGACCATCGCCGCGGCGGGGTCCTGGTCGTCGGTCCGAGCCGGCCCTACCTCGACTACGTCGCCGACGTGCTGCCGAACCTCGGCGAAGACGGCGCGCGGACCTGCGTGCTGCGCGACCTGGTGGTCGAGGGCGCCACCGCGGTACCCGAGCCCGACCCCGAGGTCGCGCGCCTCAAGGGCACCCTCGACCTGGTCCGCGCGATCGAGCCCGCCGTGCGGTTCTCCGAGCGGCCACCCGCCGACGGCCTGCTGGTCGAGACGCCGTGGGCAGACCTGTGGCTCGGCCCCGAGGACTGGGCGCAGGCGTTCGGCGCGCCGGACCCGGGCACCCCGCACAACGAGGCCCGCGACGTGATCGAGGAGGCCCTGGTGGACCTGCTCGCGGAGCAGGCCCGCGAGCAGGACGACGAGATCCCCGACGACCTGCTCCGCCGCGCCCTGCGCCGGCACGCGGACCTGGTCGCCGCGCTGAACCGCGCATGGCCGCTCCTCGACGCGGCGGACCTGGTGGCCGACCTCTGGTCCGTCCCCGCGTACCTCCGGCTGTGCGCGCCGGGCCTGGCACCCGAGCAGGTCGCCCTGCTGCAGCGCCCCGACCCGCGGGCGTGGACCGACGCCGACCTGCCGCTGCTCGACGCCGCCCGGCACCGGCTCGGCGACCCCGGGGCGTCGCGGCGCCGACACCGCCGGCAGGCCGAGGCGGCGGCCGAGCGCGAGTACCGGGCGCGCGTCGCGGACGACCTGATCGCCGCCGACCGCGACGGCGAGCAGGAGGGCATGCTCGACATGCTCCGCGGCGCCGACCTCGAGCACGCCCTGCTCGGCGACCCCGAGGACGCCCGCACCGGCACCGACCGGCTGGCCGGCCCGTTCGCGCACGTGGTCGTCGACGAGGCCCAGGAGCTGTCCGACGCCGAGTGGCAGATGCTGCTGCGCCGGTCGCCGTCGCGCAGCCTGACCGTCGTCGGCGACCGGGCGCAGGCGCGGCACGGGTTCACGGAGTCCTGGGCGGCGCGGCTGCGCCGCGTCGGGCTGGGCGACCCGGTGGTGGCGTCGCTGTCGATCAACTACCGCACGCCCGCCGAGGTCATGGCGGCGGCCGAGCCGGTGATCCGGGCGGCGCTCCCCGACGCGAACGTGCCGACGTCGGTCCGCAGCACCGGGGTGCCCGTGGCGTACGGCACCGTCGGCGAGCTGGACGCGCTCCTCGGGACGTGGCTCGCCGAGCACGAGGGCGTGGCGTGCGTGATCGGCGCGGACCGGGAGGTCGCCGGGGCGCCTCGGGTCCGGTCGCTGTCGCCGGCCGCGGCGAAGGGGCTCGAGTTCGACCTCGTCGTGCTCGTCGACCCGCAGCGCTGGGGCGATGGCGTCACCGGGGCCGTGGACCGGTACGTCGGCATGACCCGGGCGACGCAGCGGCTGGTGGTGCTGACCGGGGAGTGAGCGGGCGCCGCGGGCTTCGGGTTCGTCCGGGTACCGTCGCCCGTGGCCGGGGCGCACCGCCCGGCCGACGACCCCGGGAGGGCCCGCGATGGCGGACGCGCGCGATGGCTCCCGCGACGGCACCCGCCGCTGACGGGCCGTGCCGGACTGGGCGTGGGCGCTGCTCGGCGTCCTGGGGGGCGTGCTGCTGCTGTGGCTCGCGCTGGTCGCCGTGCTCTGGGCGACCCGCCCCGACGAGCCGCGGCTGCGTGAGGCGCTCCGCCTGCTGCCGGACGTCGTGCGCCTGGTCCGACGACTGGCGGGCGACCGCGCGCTGCCGCGCGGGGTGCGCGTCCGGCTGTGGTTGCTGCTCGGCTACCTGGCGCTGCCGGTCGACCTCGTGCCGGACGTGGTCCCGGTGCTCGGCTGGGCGGACGACGCGCTCGTCGTGGCCCTGGTGCTGCGGTCGGTCGTGCGTCGGGCGGGGCCCGAGGCGCTCGACCGGCACTGGCCGGGCTCGCCCGAGGGGCTGGCGGCCGTGCGGCGGCTGGTGCGGCTGCCCGGCTGACGCCCGGGGGAACGACGAAGCCCTGGTGGGATCTCTCCCACCAGGGCTTCCACGTCGGGCTGACAGGATTTGAACCTGCGACCCCTTGACCCCCAGTCAAGTGCGCTACCAAGCTGCGCCACAGCCCGATGGTCCTCGAGAGGACCTCGGCGGCCCCCGCAGGAGCCTCGGAAACTCTACCGTATCCGGACGGTCCCGCCGTCCCCCGCCGGCAGATGGGCGCGCCACGCCGTCGCCACCACCACCAGGCAGACGACCGCGACGCCCAGCCCGGCCAGGAACATCTCCGGGTAGGTCCAGCGCGTCGACAGCCAGGCGAGCGTCGCGGGCACGAAGAACCCGAGGTACGCCGCCGAGTAGTAGACGGCCGTCAGCCCGGCGAGGTCCTCCGGCGTGGCGATGCGCTGCACCTCGGACAGGCCCGCGACCAGAGCGAGCCCGTACCCCGCGCCCAGCACCGCGGCGGCGAGCAGCACGACCGGCAGCGACAGCGTCGCCGCTGCCCGCGCCGCCAGCGCCATCCCGACGACGAGGATCACCAGCGCCACCACCGAGGCGCGGGCGCTGTGCCGGGTGTCGACGAGCCGGGCGACCGACTGCACCGCGAGGCCGACCGCCAGCGTGACCACGGTCAGCAGCGCGGAGAACGCGATCGGCATCCCGCCCGCGTGCTCGCGCATCAGGCCGGGGAGCACCGCGTAGGCCGAGCCGACGGCGCCGAAAACCCACGGCGCCAGCGGCAGCACGACCCGGAGGAACCGCCGGTGCCCGACGGCCGGGACCCGCAGGTCGTCGCGGAGCCGGGTGCGCGCGCCGGCCGGCCGGGCCGGGTGCGTCTCCGGGACGGCCAGCACGGCGACCAGGGCCAGCACGGTCACGGCGGCGTGCAGCAGGTACGGGGTGCCGGTGCGCCACGGCCCCCACTGGGCCAGCGCCCCCGCGACGCCCGCGCCGAGCAGGAAGCCCGACGTCAGCGCCAGCGACGCCCGCCGCGCGCCCGCCTGCGGCTGCCCGGTGGCCGCGCACAGCTCCGCCACCCAGGTGGTGCCGACCGCCATCACCAGCCCGAGGGCGAGGCCCGACAGCACCCGGCCCGCCGCGAGAGCCGGCACGGACGCCGGGCCGAGCGCGAGCACGAGCGACCCCACGACGCCCAGCGGCGCGGCGGGCAGCAGGAGCGGTCGCCGGCCGAACCGGTCCGACAGCGGCCCGCCGATCAGCAGGGCCGGGACGATGCCGAGGACGTACGCGCCGAGCAGCACGTTCACGGTGAGCGCCGAGAGGTGGCTGACCTCGCGGTACATCACGAGCAGCGGCGTGAATTCGTTGCCGCCCCACGCGACGGCGAACATGAGCGCCGCGACGCGGAGCCAGGCGCGCGGGTGCGGCTCGGCCGGGGCGACCGGGTCGCGGGGTGCGGCAGTGGCGGTGGTGCCGGTGGTGGTCGTGCCGGTGGCGGTCACCGCGCGCCGCCGTCCCGCTCCGCGCCCGACGGGTCGCCCGCGCCCGGCGCGCCGGGGTCGTCCGGCCGGCTGGCCGCGCCGCTGTCCCGGTCGACCGCGCCGCCGGCACGCGGGTGCGCGGAGGCCAGGTGCGCGCCGTGCAGGTGCTCACGCAGCCGGTCCCGGAACGCCGCCGCGTCGCCCGCCTCGATCGCCGCGACCAGCGCCTCGTGCCCCTCGACGAACCCCGGCGCGCGCTCCCCCGCGGCGCCGACGGAGAGCGCGACCATCCGCCGCTGCCGCTCGCGCAGCGTGACCGAGAACCCGGTGAGGAGGTCGTTCCCGCCCGCTGCCACGACCGCCAGGTGGAACGCGGCGTCGTGCTCGGCGTAGGTCGCCAGGTCGCCCGCGGCGACCGCGTCCCGCTGCCGGGTGAGCAACCCGCGCAGCTCGGCGGTCAGCGCGTCGCGGGCCGCCGTGGACCCCACGACGACGTCCACGGCGTGCGACTCCAGCAGCAGCCGCGCCTCGACGACCGCCTCGGCCTCGCCGGGCGCGACCGGCACCACCAGCGCTCCGCGCTTCGGGAACAGCCGGAGCCAGCCCTCGGTCGACAGCCGCAGGAACGCCTCGCGGACGGGCGTGCGGCTCATCGCGAGCTCGGCGGCGACGCCGCCCTCGCTGACCATCTCCCCCGCGGGCAGCCGCCCGGACAGCAACGCGTCCTTGACGTGCCGGTAGGCGACCTCGGCCGCGGGTGGTGCCGGCGTGGGGATGGTGGACTGCATGGTTACTACATGTATCTCAGTCGCATCCCAGAACCAAATCGGGTGCGCCGCCTCTGGGACGGGGCCCTGCCCGCGCCCGCGACCCGCGCCGCCTACGGCTTCCGGCGCGACCTACCACGATCGCAGTGGGTCGGGCCGGAAACAGTAGGCCGCGGTGCCGAGTCGCCCGGGTGTTCGGGTCGCGCGTGAGGCCGAGCGGTCCGGCGGGCGTCAGCGCGCCGGCGCCGTGTCCTCCGCCGCCTCGCCCGCGACGTCGTGCTCCCCCGACCGACCGCGCAGCACGTCGAGCTCCGCCGCCACGACGCCGAGCAGCAGCAGATCGACCACGAGGCCGGTGACCGCGCTCCACTGGTCGATCCGGAACAGGAAGATCTGGCTCAGCAGCAGGTTGACGAGCACCGCGCGCCGGAACCACTCGTACCCGCGCACCCGGTCGTCGCCGACCAGCCGCAGGCCCACCACGGAGCACACCAGGGACGCGGCGCCGCTGGCGAGCAGCCCGACCATCGCCCACCAGGGCAGGTCCGCCCCGGTCGCGACCAGCACGGTCCCCCGCACGACGGTGTACAGCGTGACGAGCGCCAGCACGCCGACGGTCACCCGCGGCAGCCACCGGACGCGCACCACGCGCCGGGACGCCGTCACGACGGCGCGGGCCACGGCGCTGATCGGGTCGGGCAGCTCCCGCGCGTCGTCCTCGACGACGTCGAGCAGCGCCCGGACCTCGGCCGCGCCCCGGACGTCGCCGGCGCCGGCCACGAGCTCCCGCGCCTGGCGCCGGGCGCGCGGCGAGAACCCGCCCGCCAGCCCGGCGACGGCGAGGTCCGCGGCGGCCGCGAGCGTCTCGTGCGGGTCGCGCCGCCGGCCGTGGATCACCTCGCCGACCAGGACCAGCACGACCACGACGACGTAGATGAGCGACGCGGTCGGCTCGTAGAAGTAGTCGTTGTCCGACGTGACGAACTTGCCGATCTCGTCGATGAACAGCCCGAACCCGATGCCGCCGACCAGCGCGGCCAGCGGCCGGACCACGGGGCCGGCCCAGGACAGCACCGCGACGACCGCGACCGCCATCAGCAGCCCGCCCCACAGGACGTGCGCGATGTGCAGGCCGTCGCCGCCCAGCTGTGGGAACCCGGTCAGCGCGAGCAGCCCCCGGGTCACCAGCACGGTCAGCACCGTGACGGCCAGGAACCCGGCGACGTGCCGCGGCCCGGCAGGGTCGCGCGGCAGGCCGAGCACGAGCACCGGCGACCGCCGCCGCACGTGGTGCCGGTCCGCCGCGGCCGTCCGGTGGCCCGTCCGCTCGACCTCCGCGCCGCGGGTCACCGCTTGCGCTTCTCCCGGACGCGGACCGAGATCGAGATCGGCGAGCCCTCGAAGCCGAACGTCTCGCGCAGCCGGCGCTCGATGAACCGGCGGTAGCCCGCCTCGAGGAAGCCGGTCGCGAAGATGACGAACCGCGGCGGGCGCGTCGAGGCCTGGGTCGCGAACAGGATGCGCGGCTGCTTGCCGCCGCGCAGCGGGTGCGGGTGCGCCGCCACGAGCTCGCCCAGGAACGCGTTGAGCTTGCCGGTGGGGATGCGGGTGTCCCAGGACTCCAGCGACCGCGTGAGCGCGGGGACGAGCCGGTCGGTGTGCCAGCCGGTCCGCGCGGAGATGTTCACCCGCGGCGCCCACTGGATCTGCACGAGCTCCTTCTCGATCTCCCGCTCGAGGTACGGCCGGCGGTCCTCGTCCATGAGGTCCCACTTGTTGTACGCGATGACCAGCGCGCGCCCGGCGTCGATGACCTGCTGGATGACGCGGGTGTCCTGCTCGGTGAGCGGCTGAGACGCGTCGAGGAGCACGACGGCGACCTCGGCCTTCTCGATCGCGGCCTGCGTGCGCAGCGAGGCGTAGAAGTCGGCGCCGGACGTCTGGTGCACCCGGCGGCGGATGCCGGCGGTGTCGACGAACCACCACGGCACGCCCTTGAGCTCCACGAGCTCGTCGACCGGGTCGCGGGTGGTGCCGGCGGTGTCGTCGACGACCACCCGGTCGGTGCCCAGCACCTTGTTGAGCAGCGACGACTTCCCGACGTTCGGGCGGCCCACCAGGGCGACGCGGCGCGGGCCGCCGGGACGGGCGGTGGCGTGCTGCGAGACGGTCGGCAGCGCCGCCATCGCGGCGTCGAGCAGGTCGCCGGTGCCGCGGCCGTGCAGGGCGGAGACCGGGTGCGGCTCGCCGAGGCCCAGGCTCCACAGCTCGGCGGCGTCGGCCTCGACGCGCGGGCCGTCGACCTTGTTGGCGCACAGCACGACCGGCTTCCCGGACTTGCGGAGCAGGCGCACGACCCGCTCGTCGGTGGCCGTCGGGCCGACGGTGGCGTCGACGACGAACAGCACGGCGTCGGCCAGCGAGATCGCGACCTCGGCCTGCTCGGCCACGCGCGCCTCGATGCCCGCGACGTCGACCTCCCAGCCGCCGGTGTCGACCAGCGTGAACCGGCGACCGGCCCACTCGGCGGGGTAGGACACGCGGTCGCGCGTCACGCCCGGCTTGTCCTCGACGACAGCCTCGCGCCGGCCGAGGATCCGGTTGACCAGCGTCGACTTGCCGACGTTCGGGCGCCCGACCACGGCGAGCACGGGGAGCGCCAGGTGCGAGCCGTCCTCGTCGTCCGCGCCCTCGTCGCCCGAGAGCAGGGCGACGTCGTCGTCCTCGAGCTCGTAGTCGTCCAGCCCGGCCCGCAGCGCGCGCTCGCGCGCCTCGTCGTCCTCCGCCTCCGCGGTCACGTCCGTGCCGTCGAAGGGCTCGGCGGGGCCGTCCTGGAGGTCGTCGAGCTCCACGGCGGGGTCCTCGGAGGTGGTCGACTGGGCCGGCTCGCTGTCACGCATGCGCACCATTCTCCCTGACCGAGCGGCCGGGGACGAACCACGCCCGACGACGCCCCCGGGTCAGTCCGTCGGGAGCGCCGCGCCGGTGCGGGCCGCGGCGTCGCGGACCAGTGCCGAGAGCGCCGCGCGGACCGTCTCCGTCCCCTCCCCGATCGCCTCGCGCCGGGACTGCCCGTCGGCCGGCGACAGGTCCAGCGGCGCGCCGAGCTCGACGTGCAGCCGCCGGCGCAGCCCCGGGACGTGGCCGACCGACTCCCCCGTGCGGCGGGTCCCGAGGATCGCGACCGGGACGACCGGCGCGCCAGCGTGCACGGCCATCCAGGCGACGCCGGCCCGCGCCGAGGACGCGTCGCCGCGCCCCCGGTTCCCCTCGGGGAACACGCCGACCGCGTCGCCGCGCTGCAGCACCGCCAGCGCCGCGACCAGCGCCGCCCGCCCGCCGGACCGGTCCACCGGGATCTGCTGCGCGCCCCGCAGCACCGCACCGATCGGGCCGCGGAACATCTCGTACTTGACCAGGATGTGCACCGGGCGCGGCGTGATGCCCTGCAGCAGCGGCCCGTCGACCACGCTGGTGTGGTTGGCGGCGAACACCACCGGACCGGTCGCCGGCACGTGCTCGGCGCCGACGACCTGGGCGTCCCAGACGCCGTGCGCCAGGAACGTCCCGATGGCTCGGGCCCAGCCGGGGACCGGCCGGGACCCGGGCAGCGCCTCCGCCGCCCGCGGGGCCGACGCCACGCCCGGGCCCGTCACGCGTGCAGGTCCGCGGTGCGGGCCACCACGTCCAGCACCGCCTGCACGGTCTGGTCGAGGTCGAGCTCCGAGGAGTCCACCGTCACCACGCCGTCGGCCGCGACGAGGAACTGCGACACCGTCGAGTCGTCCGCGTCCCGGCGGACCACCTGGTCCCGGGTCGCCTCGACGGCGTCGGCGTCGTCCGAGCCGTGCACCTCGCGGGCGCGCCGGGCGAGGCGGGCCTCCTCGCTCGCGGTCAGCAGCAGCCGCACGTCGGCGTCCGGCGCGATGACCGTGGTGATGTCCCGGCCCTCCGCGACGATGCCGCGGCCGCCCGAGAACGCCGAGGACGCCGCCTGCGCCGCGATCTCCGCGCGCTGCCGGCGGCCGAGCTCGGCCCGCACCTCGAGGTTGGTCGCCACCGCGCTCACCGCGGCGGAGATGGCGGTGTCGCGGATCGCCTCGCCGACGTCGTGCCCGTCCACGTGCACGCCCGGGTCGCGCGGGTCGACGCCCATCACCAGCGGCATCTCCCGGACGAGCTGCGCCACCGCGTCCGCGTCGGTCAGCGACACCCCGCGGTGCAGCGCCCACCAGGTCGCCGCGCGGTACATCGCGCCGGTGTCCAGGTACGCCAGGCCGAGCCGCTCGGCGACCCGCCGGGACACCGTCGACTTCCCCGAGCCCGAGGGCCCGTCGATCGCCACCACCACGGGACGGGGCGCGTCGTGCGCAGTCACCGAACCAACCTCCAACCGCGGGCCGTCAGCTCCGCCTCCAGGTGCGCCGAGCGCGCGGGGTCGACCGACACCGACGCCATGCCGACGGGCCGTCCCGCCGCGTGCTCGAGCCGCAGGTCCTCCAGGTTCACGCCGGCCGCGCCGACGTCGGTCAGCAGCCGCGCGAGCTCGCCGGGCCGGTCGGGCACGAGGGCCGTCACCACCGCGTACGAGCGCGGCGCGCCGCCGTGCTTGCCGGGCACGAGCGCCACGCCGGCGTTGCCGTCCGCGATCAGCCGCGCCACGCGGGCCAGCGCGCCGAGCTCGACGTCCTCCGGCCCGCTCGCCCGGGCGGCGCTGTCCAGCGCACCCAGGACCTCGTCCAGGTCGTCCCGCAGCCCCGCGAGCACGCCGCGCACGGCCGCCGCGTTGGCCGCCAGGATCGACGTCCAGAGCGCCGGGTCCGACGACGCGATCCGGGTCACGTCCCGCAGGCCCTGGCCCGCGAGCCCGAGCGCGTCCGGCTCGGCCCCGCGCAGCCGCGCCGCGACCAGGCTGGCCGCGACCTGCGGCACGTGCGAGACGACGGCCACCGCGGCGTCGTGCTCGGCGGCGTCCATGGTCACCGGCAGGCTGCCCAGGTCGGTCGCCAGCGCCCGCACCGCGAGCAGCGCGTCCGGCCGGGACTCCCCCGAGTCGACCACGACCCACGGGCGCCCGACGAACAGGTCCGGCACCGCCGCAGCCGGGCCGGAGCGCTCCCGCCCCGCCATCGGGTGCGACCCGACGTACCGGGACAGGTCCGCGCCCGCGGCGCGCAGCTCGTTGAGCACGTAGCCCTTCACGCTCGCCACGTCGGTCACGACCGCGTCCGGGTGCGCGGCCAGCTCGGCCCGCACGACGTCCGCCGTCACGTCCGGCGGCGCGGCGACGACGACCAGCGCCGGCTCGGGGTCGCCGTCCGCCGCGGGCCGCCCGGCCCCCACGTCGCGGGCCAGCGCCAGCGCCGTGCGGGACGGGTCGTGCAGCGTCACGTCGACGCCGCGCGCGGTCAGCGCCAGGCCGACCGACGCGCCCAGCAGCCCGGTGCCGACCACGCGGACCGGGCCGCGGGTCACCACCGCGGCCGTGCCGTTCGTGCTCACATGCCCACCGACGTCATCAGCGAGCCGACCTCCGCCTTCCCGAGCACGCGGGTGCGGCCCGGGCGCAGGTCGCCGAGCTTGATCGGGCCGATCTGGGTGCGCAGCAGGCGGGTCACCGGGTGGCCCACCTCCTCCAGCAGCCGGCGGACGACGCGGTTGCGGCCCTCGTGGATCACGATTTCGACCATGCTGGCCTGCGGCGTGGCGTCCACGACGCGGAACGCGTCCACCGCCACGACGCCGTCCTCGAGCTCGACGCCCTTCTTCAGCCGCGCGCCGACCCCGGCCGGGACCCGGCCGTCGACGGTCGCGAGGTACGTCTTGGAGACGCCGTGCGACGGGTGCGACAGCCGGTTGGCGAGCTCGCCGTCGTTGGTCAGCAGGATCAGGCCCTCCGAGTCGGCGTCCAGGCGCCCGACGTGGAACAGCCGCTCCTCGCGGTTCTGCACGAACTGCTCGAGCGACGGGCGGCCCTCGGGGTCGTGCATGGTCGAGACCACGCCCAGCGGCTTGTTCAGCGCCAGGGTGATGACGTCCTTGTCCAGCTGCAGGCGCAGGCCGTCGACGTGGATCACAGCGCTGCGCGGGTCGACGCGCACGCCGAGCTCCAGCACCACCTGCTCGTCGACCGTCACGCGTCCGGCCGCGATCAGCTCCTCGCACGCGCGGCGCGAGCCGAGGCCGGCCTGCGCGAGCACCTTCTGCAGGCGCACGCCCTCGGGGTCGTGCACGTCGAGGTCCGTGGACCGCGGGCCGCGCGGCGGCGTGCGGTACGACTGCGGCGGGCGGGACGGCCAGGCGGAGCCCGGGCGGCCGGTGTCGGCGCCGCGGGGGGCGCCGGAACGGGTGCCGCCGCCGGGACGGCCCGCACCCGCGACCCGGCCGGACGAGGAGCCGCCGGGGCGGCCGGCGGAGGACGCGCCGGGGCGACCCGCACCCGGACGGCCGGAGCCCCCGCCGTAGCCGCCGCCCGACGACGGACGGCCCGCGCCGCCGCCGCCGTAGCCGCCGCCGGAGGACGGCCGTCCGGAGCCACCGCCCTGGCCGCCCGAGCCGGGCCGCCCGCCGCCGTAGCCGCCGCCCTGGCCGCCGGACCCGGAGCGCCCGCCGTAGCCGCCGGACGAGCCCGCGCCCGACCGACCGCCGCTCTGGCCCGCACCGCCGGACCGACCGCCGCCGTACCCGGCGCCGCCGCCGGAGCGACCGCCGCCCTGGCCCGCGCCGCTGCCCGCGCGGCCCGCGCCGCCGCGCCCGGCTCCCCCGGACCGACCACCGGACCCACCGGCCCCGCGGGCACCGCCGCCCGTGTTGCCGCGGCCGCGACCGCCCTGTCCTGCTGCACTCATCACACGTCTCCTGTCGTCACTGCGGCCCCGTCCAGCCCGTCGAACGCGTCGATCTCGGGCAGGTACGGGGCGAGCGGGGGCAGCTCGTCGAGGCTCGTGAGGCCCATCCGCTCGAGGAAGTATCCCGTGGTCCGGTACAGCAGCGCACCCGAGCCCGGGTCGGTACCCGCCTCGGTGACGAGCCCGCGGGCCGTCAGCGTGCGCACCACGCCGTCCACGTTGACCCCGCGCACGCCCGAGACCTGCCCGCGCGTGACCGGCTGCCGGTACGCAATCACGGCCAGGGTCTCCAGCGCCGCCTGGGTCAGCCGGGCGGTCTGGCCGTCCAGCACGAACTGCCCGACGACCTGGTGGAACGCCGGCGCCGAGTAGATCCGCCAGCCCTCGCCGGCCTGGCGCAGCTCGTACCCGCGGGGGCGGCCGCCGTGCTCGCCGCGGTACTCCTCGGCGAGGGTCCGCAGCAGGTCGACGACCTCCCCGGTGGGCAGGCCGAGCACCGTGGCGAGGCGCACAGCCGGGATCGGCTCGTCGGCGACCATCAGCACGGCCTCCAGTGCCGCGAGGGCGCCGCCGGGCAGGTCGTGCACGTCGGGGGCCTCCGCCGCGGGCGCGGGGGGCAGCTCGCCCTCGCCGAGCCCGTCCGCGGGCACGCCTCCGGGCACCGCGGCCGTCGGGTCCTGGGTCATGCGTCCTCCCCCTGCGCCTCGGGCGCGGCCGCGTCGGCCGGCACCACGTCGTCCCCCTCGTCGAAGTCCGAGGCCACGGCGACGTCGCCGTCCTCGGCCCCGGTCCACCGCACGGTGAGCTCGCCCAGCGGCGTCACCTGGTCGAACGCCACGGCGCCCTCCCGGAACAGCTCCAGCAGCGCGAGGAACCGCGCCACCACCAGCAGCGTCGAGTCGGCGTCGGCGGTCAGCGTGCGGAACGAGGCGGCCCCGCCGTGCCGCAGCCGGTCCGCGAGCACCGCGGCCTGCTCCCGGACGCTCACCGCGGGCGCGTGCAGGTGGCTGAGGTCGACCCCGGGCGGCGGGGGCGGCGGCGCGAGGGCCTTCGCGGCCAGCGCCGCGAGCTCCTCCGGCCCGATCTGCCAGATCAGCTCGGGCAGCATCGCGGCCAGGTGCGGCTCCAGCTGCACCGTGCGCGGCAGCCGCCGGCCCTGCTCGGTGAGCCGGGTCCCGATGTCCGTGGCCACCACCTTGTACGCGCGGTACTGCAGCAGGCGGGCGAACAGCAGGTCGCGCGCCTCCAGCAGCTCCAGGTCCTCGGCGTCCTCGACCTCGCCCGCGGGCAGCAGCCGCGCGGCCTTGAGGTCGAGCAGCGTGGCCGCCACCAGCAGGAACTCGGACGCCTGCCCGAGGTCCCACGGGCGCCCGCCCTCGGCCTCGGCGCGCTCGGCCGCGCGGATGTACGCGATGAACTCGTCCGTGACCGCGGCGAGCGCGACCTCGGTGATGTCGAGCTTGTGCTTGGAGATCAGCCCCAGCAGCAGGTCGAACGGCCCGGAGAAGTTCTCCAGGTGCACCTCGAAGGCGCCGGACCCGGGCCGCGGCGCGTCGTCGGGCGCAGCGCTCTCGCCGGGGTCGGCGGCAACGGCCTCGGCGGTCGGCGCCGTCTCAGGCGGCGTCGCCACGGGCGACGAGCTCCCGCGCGAGCTGCCGGTACGCGTGCGCCCCGGCGTGCGTCGGCGCGTAGGTCGTGATCGGCTCCGCCGCCACCGAGGCGTCCGGGAACTTCACGGTGCGGCCGATGACGGTGTGCAGCAGGGTGTCGCCGAACGCCTCGTACACCCGGGCCACGACCTCGCGGGCGTGCAGGGTGCGCGGGTCGTACATGGTGGCGAGGATGCCGTCGACCTCGAGGCGCGGGTTGAGCCGGTCCCGGACCTTCTCGATCGTCTCGACCAGCAGCGCCACGCCGCGCAGCGCGAAGAACTCGCACTCCAGCGGGATGAGCACGCCGTGCGCGGCGGTCAGCGCGTTGACGGTCAGCAGGCCGAGCGACGGCTGGCAGTCGACCAGCACCACGTCGTAGTCGTCGAGCACGGGCCGCAGCACCCGGGACAGGATCGACTCGCGGGCCACCTCGCTGACCAGCTGCACCTCGGCGGCGGACAGGTCGATGTTGGCCGGCAGCAGGTCCAGGTTGGGGATCTCCGTGGGGCGGATCAGCTCCTCGACCCGCGCGTGCCGGTCGACCAGCAGGTCGTAGACCGTGCGGTCGAGCTCGTGCGGGTTGGCGCCCAGGCCGACCGACGCCGCGCCCTGCGGGTCGAAGTCGACGATGAGCACCCGGCGGCCGTACTCGGCCAGCGCCGCGGCGAGGTTGATCGTGGTGGTCGTCTTGCCGACGCCGCCCTTCTGGTTGCACATCGCGATGACGCGGGCGGGACCGTGGGCGGCGAGCGGCGCGGGGACGGGGAAGTCGGGCAGGGGCCTGCCCACCGGGTCGGTTGCGATCTCGGTCGTCTCCTCGCGTGCCACCCGCACAACCTACCGGAGCACCCGGCCGGTCAGCCGTCTCCCGCGCCGGTGCGCGCGGCGCCCGCGGCGGCCCGGACGGCGCTGTCCCGCCTGGCGCGCGGGTGGCTGGTCGCGTACACCTCGCGCAGCGTGTCCGGCGTCACCTTCGTGTAGATCTGCGTGGTCGTCACCGAGGCGTGCCCCAGCAGCTCCTGCACCACCCGGACGTCGGCGCCGCCGGCCAGCAGGTGGGTCGCGAACGAGTGCCGCAGCGTGTGCGGGGACACGTGGTCGGCACCCGGCAGCCCCGCGCGCTCGGCGGCCGTGCGCAGCACCGCCCACGCGCTCTGCCGCGACAGCCGCGCCCCGCGGGTGTTGAGGAACACCGCCGCTCCCCCGCGACCCGCCGCCGCCAGCGCCGGGCGGCCGCGCACCAGGTACGCCTCGAGCGCCTCGACGGCGTACGCGCCCACCGGGACGACGCGCTCCTTGCTGCCCTTGCCGAAGAGCCGGACCGCCGCGCGGCCCTCGGTGAGGTCGAGGTCGTCGACGTCGAGGCCCACGGCCTCCGAGATGCGTGCGCCGGTCGAGTACACGAGCTCCAGCAGCGCCCGGTCGCGCAGCGGCACCGGCCCGTCGCCGAGCGACGCCGCCTCCAGCAGCCGCAGCACCTCGTCGGTGCCGATGGCCTTCGGCAGCACCTGCGCCTGCTTGGGCGGCCGCACGGCCCGCGCGGGGTCGGCGGCGGTCAGCCCCTCCAGGACCGAGAACCGGTGCCAGCCGCGCACGGCCACGACGGCGCGCTTCGCGGAGGACGCCGACAGCACCGCCCGGCCGTCGGACCCGGTGCGCACGGCGGTGAGGAAGTCCTCGACGTCGGCCTCCGCCACCTCCGCGACGGACGCGCGACCCGCGGCGGCGAGGTGGTCGACGTACCGGGTGAGGTCGCGCCGGTAGGCGGCCAGCGTGTTGGCGGACAGCCCACGCTCGACCGTGAGGTGGGCGAGATACCCGTCCAGGGCGGCGCGCAGCGCGGGGGCGGACGGCTCGTCGTCCGTCATGCCGGTGCCTCCCCGCGGTCCCTCCGGTGGGTCAGAGCGGGAGGAACACGTCGACAGCCACCGCGACCGACAGCAGCGACAGGTACGTGATCGACCCGTGGAACACCGACATCGCGCGGAGCTTGCCGCGGCTCGGGTCCTGGGCGCGACGGTACAGCGCGATGTTCGACCAGAGGAACCACACGCCGAGGACGGTCGCGACGACCGCGTACACCCAGGTCATCCCGGCGACGGGGACCAGCAGCAACGAGCAGGCGATCATCGCGACGGTGTACGCGATCATCTCCTTCGCGACCTTCGACTCGGCCGCGACGACCGGGAGCATCGGCACGCCCGCGGCCGCGTAGTCCTTGCGGAACTTCATCGACAGCGGCCAGTAGTGCGGCGGCGTCCAGAAGAAGATCACGCCGAAGAGCAGCACCGCGGCCCAGGACAGCCCGCCGGTCACCGACGACCAGCCGATCAGCACCGGCATGCAGCCGGCGGCCCCGCCCCACACGATGTTCTGCGGCGTGCGCCGCTTGAGGATCATCGTGTAGCCGACGACGTAGATGAGGATCGCGCCGCCGGTGAGCAGCGCCGACGGCACGTTGACCAGCAGCGCGAGCCACAGCAGCGAGCCGACGCCGAGCGCGAGGCCGAACACCAGCGCGGCGCGCGGGGTGATCTCCCCCGTGACCAGCGGACGCCGCTTGGTCCGGTTCATCACCTGGTCGATGTCGCGGTCGATGTAGCAGTTGAGCACGTTCGCCGCGCCGGCCGCGGCAGCGCCGCCGACCAGCGTCGCCAGCACCAGCCCGATCGGCGGGAACCCGCCCTGCGCCAGGATCATCGTCGGCAGCGTGGTGACCAGCAGCAGCTCGATGACCCGCGGCTTGGTGAGGGCCACGTAGGCGGCGACGCGGCGCCGCAGCGCGCTCCGGCCGTCCTGGGCCTGGGCACCGGGGGCCCGCGACGAGGCCCCGGCGGGAGCGGCTGGGCTCATCGTGCGCACGCTCCGGTCCTCCGCCCGTCGCTCGACCGCGCCGGCCGGACGGCCCCGCGGATGATCTCGACCATCGTACGGCCCTCCCGGCAGCAGATGCGGCCGTGAACCGCCTGGGACCAGGGTCCCGGTCGTGTGACGTCCGTCGCCCCGGGCCCCCGCGCCGGTGGACCGGACGGCGGACCCCCGCCCCGCGGGTCTAGGCTCGAAACGCACGCCCGGCCCCGGGGGAATCAGGACCGGGCGTGAGCGGCGCCCGGCCTGGTCAGGACGGGCCCGACCGTCGACGCCCCGGCCCGGAGTCCGGGGCGAGAAGTGAGGTGGCACGACGATGACAGAGGGCATCACGCCGCTCGACCAGGTGGCCGACGCGGGCGTCGCGGTATGGCTGGACGACCTGTCCCGGGAGCGGCTGCGCACCGGGAACCTGAAGGACCTCGTGGCCGAGCGCCGCGTGGTCGGGGTCACGACCAACCCGACGATCTTCGCGAGCGCGCTGGCCAAGGGCGAGTCCTACGACGAGCAGCTCAAGCAGCTGCGGGCGCAGGGCACGGACGTGGACGGCGCCGTCTTCGCGATCACGACCGACGACGTGCGCGAGGCGGCCGACGTGCTGCGCCCCGTGTACGACGCCACCGACGGCGTGGACGGCCGCGTGTCCATCGAGGTCGACCCGCGCCTGGCGCGCGACGCCCAGGCCACCGTCGACTCGGCCCGCGCGCTGTGGTCGACGATCGACCGGCCGAACCTGTTCATCAAGATCCCGGCGACGCTCGACGGGCTGACGGCGATCACCGAGGTGCTCGCCGACGGCATCAGCGTCAACGTCACGCTGATCTTCTCGCTCGAGCGGTACCGCGCCGTGCTGGACGCGTTCGTCGAGGGCCTGGAGCGGGCGAAGGCCAACGGCCACGACCTCGCCCCCATCGCCTCCGTCGCGTCGTTCTTCGTGTCCCGCGTGGACGCGGCGATCGACCCGCGCCTGGACGAGATCGGCTCCCCCGAGGCCGCCGACCTCCGGGGCAAGGCCGCCATCGCCAACGCCCGCCTCGCGTACGGCGTCTACGAGGAGGTCGTCGCCTCCGACCGCTGGCAGGCGCTCGCCGCCGCCGGCGCGAAGCCGCAGCGTCCGCTGTGGGCGTCCACCGGTGTCAAGGACAAGGCGTACCCCGACACCCGGTACGTCGACGAGCTCGTCGTCGCCGGCGTGGTCAACACCATGCCCGAGGCCACGCTCCAGGCCGTCTTCGACCACGGCGACTTCCGGGGCGACACCGTCACCGGCACCCAGGCCGAGGCGCAGGACGTCATCGACCGCCTCGCCGGCCTCGGCATCCAGATCGACGAGGTCACCGACCAGCTCGAGCGCGAGGGCGTCGACAAGTTCGAGAAGTCCTGGGCCGAGCTGCTCGACACCGTCCGCGGCGGCCTGGAGCAGGTGGCCGAGTGAGGCCCGCGAAGGTCACCGCGGAGCACAACCCGCTCCGCGACCCGCGCGACCGCCGGCTCCCCCGGATCGCCGGGCCCTCGGGCCTGGTGATCTTCGGGGTGACCGGCGACCTCGCCCGCAAGAAGCTCATGCCCGCGGTGTACGACCTCACCAACCGCGGCCTGCTGCCCCCCGGCTTCGCGCTCACCGGGTTCGCCCGGCGCGACTGGGAGGACCAGGACTTCGCGCAGATCGTGCACGACTCCGTCAAGGAGCACGCCCGCACCCCGTTCCGCGAGTCGACCTGGCGCCAGCTGTCCGAGGGCATCCGGTTCGTCCAGGGCACCTTCGACGACGACGACGCGTTCGACCGGCTGCGGCAGACCGTCGAGGACCTCGACGTCACCCGCGGCACCGGCGGCAACCACGCGTTCTACCTCTCGGTCCCGCCGAGCGCGTTCCCCGTCGTCTGCAAGCAGCTCGCCCGCTCCGGCCTGTCCGAGTCGGTCGAGGACGCCTGGCGCCGCGTCGTCATCGAGAAGCCGTTCGGCCACGACCTGCAGTCGGCCCGCGAGCTGAACGACGTCGTGTCCTCGGTGTTCCACCCGGACGACGTGTTCCGGATCGACCACTACCTCGGCAAGGAGACGGTCCAGAACCTCCTGGCGCTGCGGTTCGCCAACCAGCTGTTCGAGCCGATCTGGAACGCCAACTACGTCGACCACGTGCAGATCACGATGGCCGAGGACATCGGCGTCGGCGGCCGCGCCGGGTACTACGACGGCATCGGCGCCGCGCGCGACGTCATCCAGAACCACCTGCTGCAGCTCCTGGCCCTGACGGCCATGGAGGAGCCGGTCACGTTCGACGCGCACGACCTGACCGCCGAGAAGATCAAGGTCCTCTCCGCGGTCCGCGTGCCCAAGGACATCGGCAAGCACACCGCCCGCGGGCAGTACGCCGAGGGCTGGCAGGGCGGCGAGAAGGTCGTCGGCTACCTCGACGAGGGCGGCTTCGACCCGAACTCGACCACCGAGACGTTCGCCGCCATCCGCGTCGACGTGGACACCCGCCGCTGGGCCGGCGTCCCGTTCTACCTGCGCACCGGCAAGCGCCTCGGCCGCCGCGTCACCGAGATCGCCGTCGTGTTCAAGAAGGCGCCGCACCTGCCGTTCGAGTCGACCGCGACCGAGGAGCTCGGCAAGAACGCGCTGGTCATCCGCGTGCAGCCCGACGAGGGCGTCACCCTGCGGTTCGGCGCCAAGGTACCGGGCACCGCCATGGAGGTCCGCGACGTCACGATGGACTTCGGCTACGGCCACGCCTTCACCGAGTCGTCCCCCGAGGCCTACGAGCGCCTCATCCTCGACGTCCTGCTGGGCGACCCGCCGCTGTTCCCGCGGCACGAGGAGGTCGAGCTCTCCTGGAAGATCCTCGACCCCATCACGTCCTACTGGGCGAGCAAGGGCAAGCCGGAGCCGTACCGCGCCGGCACCTGGGGGCCGGAGTCGGCCGACCGCATGATGGAGCGCGACGGACGGACCTGGAGGCGACCGTGATCATCGACCTGCCCAAGACGACCACCCGCGACATCAACAAGCGGCTGGTGCAGGAGCGCGAGGAGGGCGGCGCGGTCGCCCTCGGACGCGTGCTGACGCTCCTCATCGACGTCGGCGCCAACGACCCGGAGGCCGCCATCGAGGCCGCCAACGACGCGAGCCGCGAGCACCCCTGCCGCGTCATCGTGCTCACCGAGTCCGGCCCCGAGGCCGCCGACTCCGAGCTCGACGCGCAGATCCGGCTCGGCGGCGACGCCGGGGCCTCCGAGGTCGTCCTCCTGCACCCGTCCGCCGCGCAGGCCCGGCACCTGGACACCCTCGTGCTCCCCCTGCTGCTGCCGGACGCGCCGATCGTCGCCTGGTGGCCCTACCAGGTGCCCGACGACCCGGCCCAGCACCCGCTCGGCCAGCTCGCCCGGCGCCGGATCACCGACTCCACCGAGTGCACCGACCCGTCCGACGCGCTGCACCGGCTGGCCGGCGGCTACACCGAGGGCGACACCGACCTCGCGTGGACCCGCACCACCCTGTGGCGCGGTCTCATCGCGGCGACGCTGGACCAGCCGCCGTTCGAGCCCGTCACCCGCGCGGTCGTGGCAGGCGAGAGCACCCACCCGTCGGTCGACCTGATGGCGGCGTGGCTGGGCTGGGCGCTGAACTGCCCCGTCGACATCGAGCGCCAGGCGGACGCCCCGGCGATCACGCAGGTGCGGCTCGAGCGGAAGTCCGGCCCGATCGTGCTCGACCGGCCCGACGGCAAGACCGCCGCGCTGCGCCAGCCCGACCAGCCCGAGCACCGGATCGCCCTGCCGATCCGGCAGCTGCGGGAGTGCCTGGCCGAGGAGCTCCGGCGGCTCGACGCCGACGAGGTCTACGGCGAGGTGCTGCGCAAGGGCCTGACGAAGGTGGGCGCGTGACGGGGGCGCCGCGGACGGTGCTCGTGCACCCGGACGCGACCACCCTCGCCGAGGCCACGGCCGCGCGGCTCATCACGCGGCTCGTCGACCTGCAGTCGGCGGCCGCGCCGGTGCACGTCGTGCTCACCGGCGGCACCGTCGGCATCAAGACGCTGGCCGCCGTGGCGTCGTCCCCGGCGGCCGGCGCCGTCGACTGGTCCGGCGTGCACCTGTGGTGGGGCGACGAGCGGTTCCTGCCCGACGGCGACGGCGACCGGAACGAGACCCAGGCGCGCTCCGCGCTGATCGACGGGCTCGGCGACGCCCTCCCGGCGGCGAACGTGCACCCCATGCGGCCGCTCGACGCGGGCGCCGGCATCGCGACCCCGGAGGACTCGGCCGCGGCCTACGCCGCCGAGCTCGCGGCGTTCGCGCCGGAGGGGGCGGACGTGCCGACGTTCGACGTGCTCATGCTCGGCATGGGCCCCGACGGCCACGTGGCGTCGCTGTTCCCCGGGCACGAGGGCGTCGACGTCACCGGCGTGCCGACCGTCGGGGTGCACGGCTCCCCGAAGCCGCCGCCGGAGCGGGTCTCGCTGACGTTCGAGTCGATCCGCGCCGCGCGCGAGGTGTGGGTGGTGGCGGCGGGCGCCGAGAAGGCGCCGGCCGTCGCGTCGGCGCTGTCCGACGCGGACGTCCAGGTCACGCCCGCCGCGGGCGCCCGCGGCACGGAGGCGACGCTGTGGCTGGTCGACGCGGCCGCGGTGGCCGAGGTCGGCGCGTCGCAGGGCGCGGCGTAGCCGCCGGTACTCCCCCGCACGGGACGAGGGCCCCGCAGCCGGGTGGCTGCGGGGCCCTCGGCCGTCGGCGCACCGCGCCGGGTCGGCGAACCCGGCGAGGTCGAGGGTTTGCCGGTTCACGGCGGCCCGAAACGCTCGACCTCGGCGGAAACGCTCGACCTCGGCGGGGTCCCCGCTCCCCCCGGACGCGGCGAGGGCCCCGCAGCGGTGCTGCGGGGCCCTCGGCCGGGGGCTGCGTGCGGGTGGTGCCTCAGCGCACCCCGCCGCGACGGCGGGCGCGGAGCGCGGCCAGCGCCTCGTCCAGGATCGCCTCGCCGTCCTCGGCGGACCGGCGCTCCTTCACGTAGGCCAGGTGGGTCTTGTACGGCTCGTTGCGCACGGGCGACGGCGGGTTCGCCTCGTCCTGGCCGGCCGGGAACCCGCAGCGCGGGCAGTCCCAGGTCTCGGGCGCCTCGGCGGCGGCCTCCTCGGCGAACGACGGCCGGGTCTCGTGGCCGTTCGCGCACCAGTAGGAGATCCACACGCGGGGCGCGGCGTCGCCGCGCTCGGCCTCGCCCATGGGGCCCGCGCCGACGCGGGACCCCCGGATCGCACTTCCGCTCGCCATGAGGTCTCTCCCTCAGCTCACGCGCTCGATGAGACCGAGCAGCACGATCACGACCGCCCACACGAGGCTGACGCCCACGGTGATGCGGTTGAGGTTGCGCTCGGCCACGCCGGAGGACCCGGCGCTGCTGGTGATGCCGCCGCCGAACATGTCGGACAGACCGCCGCCCTTGCCCTTGTGCAGCAGGACGAGCGGGACGAGCAGCAGGCTCGTGACCACCAGGAGGACCTGGAGGGCGATGGTGAGGGCTGTCACGGCGGGTCTGGCTCTTCTCGCTGTCGGGGACCCCGGGCGGGGTCGGTCGGGTGGACCGCGGTCCAGGGTAGGCGACGCGCGGCGCAGGAATCCAGCACGACAGGCCAGATCGGGCCGCGGGTCGCCCGGTCGGCCGGGGCGCGCGCCGGCGTGCTGCCGCCGCGCGCCCCGACCTCGGGGTGGATCAGGCGCCCGCGTGCTCCTGGAAGCGCGCGATCTTGGCGAACTCCTCGGCGTCGAGCGACGCACCGCCGACGAGCGCGCCGTCGACGTCGGGCTTGCCGATGATCTGGGCGGCGTTGCCGGACTTCACCGAGCCGCCGTAGAGCACGCGCACGGCGTCGGCGACCTCGGCCGAGTACAGCTCGGCGAGCTTGCCGCGGATGGCCTCGCAGACCTCCTGCGCGTCCTCGGGGGTGGCGACCTCGCCGGTGCCGATGGCCCAGACGGGCTCGTAGGCGATGACGACCGTCTTCGCCTGCTCCTCGGTGACGCCCGCGAGCGAGCCCTCGAGCTGGGTCAGCGTGTACTCGACGTGGGTGCCCGCCTTGCGGATCTCCAGGCCCTCGCCGACGCAGACGATCGGGGTGATGCCGGCACCGAGCGCGGCGACCGTCTTGGCCGCCACGACCGCGTCGGACTCGCCGTGGTACTCGCGGCGCTCCGAGTGGCCGGTGGCCACGTAGGTGACGCCGAGCTTGGCGAGCTGCGCCGCCGAGACCTCGCCGGTGTAGGCGCCGGAGGCGTGCGCGGACACGTCCTGCGCGCCGTAGCCGATCTCCAGCTTGTCCGCGTCGACCAGGGTCTGCACGGAGCGGATGTTGGTGAACGACGGCAGGACGACGACCTCGGCGGTGCCGAAGTCGTGCTTGGCGTCCTTGAGGGTCCAGGCGAGCTTCTGCACCAGGTGCACGGCCTCGTGGTGGTCGAGGTTGAGCTTCCAGTTGCCCGCGATGAGGGGGGTACGTGCCATGTGGATCAGTCCTCCAGGACCGCGATGCCGGGGAGGGTCTTGCCCTCGAGGAGCTCCAGCGACGCGCCGCCGCCGGTCGAGATGTGGCCGAAGCCGGCCTCGTCGAAGCCGAGTCGGCGCACGGCCGCGGCCGAGTCGCCGCCGCCGACGATGGAGAAGCCGTCGGTGTCGACGAGCGCCTGCGCGACGGCCTTGGTGCCCTCGGCGAACGCCGGGAACTCGAACACGCCCATCGGGCCGTTCCAGGCGATGGTCTTCGCGTCGAGGATCGCCGCGCGGAACAGCTCGCCCGACTTCGGGCCGATGTCCAGGCCCATCTTGCCGGCCGGGATCTTGTCCGCGTCGACGGTCTCGTGCGGGGCGTCGGCCGCGAAGCCGTCGGCCGCGACGATGTCGACGGGCAGCACGATCTCGACGCCGGACTCCTGCGCCTGGGCGAGGTAGCCCTTGACGGTCTCGACCTGGTCCTCCTCGAGCAGCGAGGAGCCGACCTCGTGGCCCTGGGCCTTGAGGAAGGTGAAGACCATGCCGCCGCCGATGAGCAGCTTGTCGGCCTTGGTCAGCAGATTCGCGATGACGCCGAGCTTGTCGGAGACCTTCGAGCCGCCGAGCACGACCACGTAGGGGCGCTCCGGGTCCTCGACGGCCTTGCGCAGCGCCTCGACCTCGGTGAGGACGAGGGAGCCCGCCGCGTGCGGGAGCCGCAGCGCGACGTCGTAGACCGACGCCTGCTTGCGGTGCACGACGCCGAAGCCGTCGGACACGAACGCGTCCGCGAGGGCCGCGAGCTCGTCGGCCAGCGCGCCGCGCTCGGCCTCGTCCTTGGAGGTCTCCCGCGCGTCGAACCGGATGTTCTCGAGCAGCGCGATCTGCCCGTCCTCGAGCGCCGCGACCGTGGCCTTGGCGGACTCGCCGACGACGTCCTCCGCGAGGGCGACCGGCTGGCCGAGCAGCTCGCCCAGGCGGGCGGCGACGGGGGCCAGCGAGTACTTCGCGTCGGGCTCGCCCTTCGGCCGGCCGAGGTGCGCGGTGACGACCACGCGGGCGCCGGCGTCGAGCAGGCCCTTCAGCGTGGGCAGCGCGGCGCGGATGCGGCCGTCGTCGGTGATGGTCGTGCCGTCGAGCGGCACGTTGAAGTCGGAACGGACGAGCACGCGCTTGCCGCGCAGGTCGCCGAGGTCCTCGATGGTCTTCATGCTTGCCTACCTTGCTCCGCGGGGCCGTCGGGGCCGACGACCGGGGCTGTCCATGACGGCGCCCGCGACACGCCGGGGTCGGAAGGCCGACCCCGGCGTGCGCGGGCGCATGTGCGTCGCTACGGACGGCTGAGGGTCAGAGACGCTCGCCGACGTAGGAGGTGAGGGTCACGAGGGAGTTGGAGTAGCCCCACTCGTTGTCGTACCAGGACACGACCTTCACCAGGTCGCCCGACACCTTGGTCAGCTTCGAGTCGAAGATGCTCTGGTGCGGGTCGGTGACGATGTCGGAGGACACGATCTCGTCCTCGACGTACGCCAGGACGCCCTTGAGCGGACCCTCGGCGGCAGCCTTGACCGCGGCGTTGACCTCCTCGACCGTGACCTCCTTCGAGGCGGTGAAGGTGAGGTCGGTCGCCGAGCCGGTGATGGTCGGGACGCGCAGGGCGTAGCCGTCCAGCTTGCCCTTGAGCTCCGGCAGCACGAGCGCGACGGCCTTGGCGGCGCCGGTCGAGGTCGGGACGATGTTCTGCGCGGCGGCGCGGGCGCGGCGGAGGTCCTTGTGCGGGCCGTCCTGCAGGTTCTGGTCACCCGTGTAGGCGTGGATCGTGGTCATGAGGCCACGCTCGATGCCGATCGAGTCGTTGAGCGCCTTCGCCAGCGGGGCGAGGCAGTTCGTGGTGCACGACGCGTTCGAGATGATGTGCTGCGTGGCCGGGTCGTACGACTCGTGGTTCACGCCGACGACGAAGGTGCCGTCCTCGTTCTTCGCCGGGGCGGAGATGATGACCTTCTTGGCACCGGCGGCGATGTGCGCCTTGGCCTTCTCGGCGTCGGTGAAGAAGCCGGTCGACTCGATGACGATGTCGGCGCCCAGCTCGGCCCAGGGGAGGTTGGCCGGGTCGCGCTCGGCGAGGGCGCGGATGTTCTTGCCGTCGACGATGATGTTGTCGTCGTCGAAGTCGACGCTCAGCGGGAAGCGGCCCAGCACGGTGTCGTACTTGAGCAGGTGAGCCAGCGTCTTGTTGTCCGTCAGGTCGTTGACGCCGACGATCTCGATGTCGGCGCCCGACGCCACGATGGCCCGGTAGAAGTTGCGCCCGATACGGCCGAAGCCGTTGATGCCGACCTTGATGGTCACTTGCCCTCCTCGGCACGCGCCGGCACAGGCCAGCGCACACTGTTGCGGTGATGGACTGCGCACGCCGGTGTGCGCTCCGGAAACGCCGCGGTCACAGGAACTTGACCCTCAGAACATCTCCGGATGGCCTAGAGCCTATACCCGAGCGCAGGGTGCCGCAGGGACCTAGGTCTGGCCGGCGGGACGGCCGTCCGTGGTGCGGACGGCCGTTCACCCGCTGCCCCGCGGCCTGCTAGAGGTCCAGCAGGTCGGGGCTCAGCCCGGACTCGGTGTCCGGGATGCCGAGGTCGGCCGCGCGCTTGTCGGCCGTCGCCAGCAGGCGGCGGATCCGGCCCGCCACCGCGTCCTTGGTGAGCACGGGGTCGGCGAGCTTGCCGAGCTCCTCGAGCGAGGCCTCCTTGTGGGCGAGCCGCAGCTCCCCCGCCTCGCGCAGGTGCTCGGGCACGTCGGCGCCGAGGATCTCGAACGCGCGCTCCACGCGCGCGCCCGCGGCGACCGCGGCCCGCGCCGACCGGCGCAGGTTCGCGTCGTCGAAGTTGGCCAGGCGGTTCGCGGTCCCCCGCACCTCGCGGCGGACCCGGCGCTCCTCCCACACCAGCAGCGTCTCGTGCGCGCCGAGCCGGGCCAGCATCGCGGCGATGGCGTCGCCGTCGCGGATCACCACGCGGTCGACGTTGCGCACCTCGCGCGCCTTGGCCGGGATCTGCATGCGGCGCGCGGCCCCGACCAGCGCCAGGGCGGCCTCCGGGCCGGGGCAGGTCACCTCGAGCGCGGACGACCGGCCGGGCTCGGTCAGCGAGCCGTGCGCCAGGAACGCGCCGCGCCACGCCGCCTCGGCCTCCTGCACGCCGGCGGAGACGATCTGCGGCGGCAGCCCGCGCACCGGGCGCCCGCGGTTGTCGAGCAGGCCGGTCTGCCGCGCGAGCGACTCGCCGTCCTTCACGACCCGCACGACGTACCGGTTCCCGCGGCGCAGCCCGCCGCCGGACACCACGATGACCTCGGACTGGTGGCCGTACACCTCGGCGATGGCGGCCCGGAGCCGGCGTGCGGCCATCCCGGTGTCGAGCTCGGCCTCGATGACGATCCGCCCCGAGATGATGTGCAGCCCGCCCGCGAACCGGAGCGTCGCCGACACCTCCGCCTTCCGGCACGACGTCTTGTCGACCTGGAGCCGCGCAAGCTCGTCCTTCACCTGTGCCGTCAGAGCCATGCGGTCATCCTGCCATCCCCTGGGGTGCGCCGACGTCGCCGAGGTAGCCCTCGACCACGTCGCTGATCGCCGCGGCCAGCCGCAGCGCGTCGTGCCGGGGCGTGCCGTCCCCGCGCCGCACCTGGCGCAGCAGCAGCCGCCCGCCCTGCGCGCGCGTGCGCTCCTCGAGCTCGTCGACGTCCTCCACGGCGCCGGGGTCGGCGATGACCGCGTCCAGCCGGAGGTCCGGGGCGTGCTGGCGCAGCGCGTCCAGGTGCTCGCACGGGCCCATGCCGGCGGTCTCCGCGTCCGGGCTGAGGTTGAGCAGCACGATCTTGCGGGCGGGCGTGCGGTGCAGCGCCTCGGCGAGGTCCGGCACCAGCAGGTGCGGGATCACGGACGTGTACCAGGAGCCGGGTCCCAGCACGACCCAGTCCGCCTGCTCCACCGCGGCGACCGCCTCGGGCAGTGCCGGCGGGCGGTCGGGCACGAGCCGCACACCCTCGATGGGGTCGCGCGCGACGGCGACGTGGCTCTGCCCGCGCACCACCTCGACGCGTCCGTCGGACCGCCGGACGTCGGCCTCGATCGCGAGCGGCACCGCCGCCATGGGGAGCACGCGGCCGCGGGCGCCGAGCAGCCGGCCGACCCAGTCCAGGCCGTCGACCGTGTCGCCCAGCAGCTCCCACAGCGCGACGATCAGCAGGTTGCCGACCGCGTGCTTGTCCAGGTCGCCCGCCGAGGTGAACCGGTGCTGCAGCACGTCGCGCCACGTGCGGCCCCAGTCGGAGTCGTCGCAGAGCGCGGACAGCGCCATGCGCAGGTCGCCGGGCGGGAGCACGTCCAGCTCGTCGCGCAGCCGGCCGGAGGACCCGCCGTCGTCCGCGACCGTCACGACCGCCGTGAGCCTGTCCGTCACGCGGCGCAGCGCCGACAGGGAGGCGGACAGCCCGTGCCCGCCGCCCAGGGCGACGAACGCGGGGTGCCCGTCGCGGGACGGGTTCATTCCTTGCCGAGGTCGCGCGCCGCCACGGTGACGCGCTGCCCCCGGGACCGCAGCCGCTCGGCGATGGCCTCGCTGATCGCGACCGACCGGTGCTTGCCGCCGGTGCAGCCGACCGCGATCGTCACGTAGCGCTTCTCCTCCGCCAGGTACCCGGCGAGGACGGGCTCGAGCGCGTCGACGTACCGGTCCACGAAGTCGACGGCGCCGGGCAGGCCCAGGACGTAGTCGCGCACGGGCGCGTCCCGGCCCGACATGTGCCGGAGCTCGGTGATCCAGTACGGGTTGGCCAGGAACCGGACGTCGACCACGTGGTCCGCGTCGAGCGGGATGCCGTACTTGAAGCCGAACGAGAGCACGTTGACCCGCAGCGCGTCCTCCTCCTGCTCCGAGGACACCGCCGCCCGCACGATCCGGCCGAGCTCGTGCACGTTCGTCTCCGAGGAGTCGATCAGCACGTCCGCGCGCTCCCGGATGTCGGAGAGAAGGCTGCGTTCCGTCGTGATGCCGTCGAGGATCCGGCCCTCGCCCTGCAGCGGGTGCGGGCGGCGCACCTGCTCGTACCGGCGGACCAGGACCTCGTCGGAGGCGTCGAGGAACAGGATCCGGTAGTCGATGCCCGACTCGCGGAGCTGCGCGAGCACCGCGAGGAGGTCGGCGAAGAACTCGCGCCCGCGGACGTCGACGACCGCCGCGATCCGCAGGTCCGCGCTCGGCGGCCCGCCGTGGGTCAGCATGCCGACGAGGTGCGTGAGCATCTGCGCGGGCAGGTTGTCGACGACGTACCAGCCCATGTCCTCGAGCACCGCGCCCGCGCGGGTGCGGCCCGCGCCGGACATGCCGGTGATGATCAGGACGTGGGGCTGCCGGACCCGGGGCGCCGCGGTGGCGGCCTCGATCGCGGGGATGCCGTGGGGGACGGTGATCGGCGAGGTCTCGTCGCTCATGACCCCAGCATGCCAGGCGTTTCGGCGGTCGGCGCCGCCGGGTCGGTGGCACGGGACGGCAGGTCCGTGGCCGGGGCGGCCGGGTCGGCGTCCGGGGCCTGCGAGCCCACGGGCGCCGGGACGCCGGTGGGCTCGGTGCCGCCGGCCAGCGCCGCCACCACCGCGGCCGCGGTCCGCGCGCCCATGCCGGGCACCGTCGCGATCTCCTCCGCCGAGGCGGCCTTGAGCCGCTTGAGCGAGCCGAAGTGCTTGAGCAGCGCGGCCGACCGCGCGGGGCCGAGCCCCGGGACGGTGTCGAGCGCCGAGACCGTCATCCCCTTGCTGCGCTTCTTGCGGTGCGCGGTGATCGCGAACCGGTGCGCCTCGTCGCGGACGCGCTGCAGCAGGTACAGCCCCTCCGAGGAGCGCTGCAGGATCACCGGGTAGTCCTCCCCCGGCAGCCACACCTCCTCGAGCCGCTTGGCCAGGCCGCACAGCGCGACGTCGTCGATCCCGAGCTCCGCCAGCGCCGCCGCCGCGGCCGCGACCTGCGGCGGGCCGCCGTCGACCACGACCAGGTTGGGCGGGTAGGCGAACCGCTGCGGGCGCCCGGTGGACTCGTCGATCGGGCCGGACCGCACCGGCCCGGCGTCGGCGTCCGCCAGCGCCTCGGCCAGCTGGTCCTCCCCCAGGCCGAGCTCCAGGTCGCCCGCCTGCTCGCGCTCGGCGAGGTACCGCCGGAACCGGCGGGTGATGACCTCGTGCATCGCCGCGGTGTCGTCGCGCGCGCCCGAGCCCTCGGGGCCGCGGATCCCGAACGTCCGGTACTCGCTCTTGCGGGCCAGCCCGTCCTCGAACACGACCATCGACGCCACCTGGTACGTCCCCTGGTTGTGCGACACGTCGTAGCACTCGATGCGGAGCGGGGCCGAGTCCAGGCCCAGCGCCTCCTGGATCTCCTGCAGCGCCTGGCTGCGGGTCGTCAGGTCGCCGGCCCGGCGGGTGCGGTGCAGCGCGAGCGCGTGCTCGGCGTTCTTCCGGACCGTCTCGGCGAGCTCGTGCTTGTCGCCCCGCTGCGGCACCCGCACCTGCACCCGGCTGCCGCGCAGCCCGGACAGCCAGGCCTGCACCTGGTCGAGGTCGTCCGGCAGCACCGGGACCAGCACCTCGCGCGGCACCGAGCCGGCGACAGCGCCCTGCGCCGCCGCGCCGTCGTCGCCGGCGGGCGCGTCGCCGTACACCTGCTGGAGCAGGTGCTCGACGAGCTGCGCGTCGGTCACGTCCTCGACCTTCTCGACCACCCAGCCGCGCTGGCCGCGGATCCGGCCGTCGCGCACGTGGAACACCTGGACGGCGGCCTCGAGCTCGTCGCCGGCGAGGGCGAAGATGTCGGCGTCCGTGCCGTCCTGCAGCACCACGGCGTTCTTCTCGGTGGCGCGCTTGAGGGCGCCGATGTCGTCCCGGAGCCGCGCTGCGCGCTCGAAGTCGAGCTCCGCCGACGCCTCCTGCATGCGCTGGGTCAGCCGCCTGGTGAACCGGGCCGTGTCCCCCGCCATGAAGTCGGCGAACTCCTCGGCGAGGACGTGGTGGTCCTCCTGGGAGATCTTCCCGACGCACGGCGCCGAGCACTTGTCGATGTAGCCGAGCAGGCACGGCCGGCCCTGCTGCTTGGCGCGCTTGAACACCCCCGCCGAGCAGGTGCGCACCGGGAACACCCGGAGCAGCAGGTCGACCGTCTCCCGGATCGCCCACGCGTGCGCGTACGGGCCGAAGTACCGGGTGCCGGGCCGCTTCGCGCCGCGCATGACCTGCACGCGCGGGAACTGGTCGGCCAGCGTCACGGCCAGGTACGGGTACGACTTGTCGTCGCGGTACTTCACGTTGAACCGCGGGTCGAACTCCTTGATCCAGGAGTACTCCAGCGCCAGCGCCTCGACCTCCGTGCCGACGACCGTCCACTGCACCGACGCGGCGGTGGTGACCATCTGCTGCGTGCGCGGGTGCAGCCCCGCGACGTCCTGGAAGTACGAGTTCAGCCGCGACCGCAGGCTCTTGGCCTTGCCGACGTAGACGACCCGGCCGTCCTTGTCGCGGAACCGGTACACGCCGGGCTGGTCGGGGATCTCCCCCGGGGCGGGGCGGTAGGTGGCGGGGTCAGCCATGCGTGCCACCGTAGTTCGCCGGTCCGACAGCCGCGCCGGCGGCCCGGCGCGCCGGTACCGTCGCCCGCATGGGACTGCTGCACGAGTACGCCGCCGACGTCGTCTGGACGGGCGCGGGCGCCACGGGCACCACCGGGTACGCGGCGTACAGCCGCGACCACGAGGTGCGGGTCGCGGGGAAGCCGACCGTGCTCGCGTCGGCCGACCCGGCGTTCCGGGGCGACCCGGCGCGGCACAACCCCGAGGAGCTGCTCGTCGCCGCGCTGGCCGAGTGCCACATGCTCTGGTTCCTCCACTTCGCCGCCACGTCGGGCGTGGCGGTCGTCGGCTACACGGACCGGGCCGGCGGGACGATGCGGGTCGAGGCGGCCGGCCACGGCCAGTTCACCCAGGTCGTGCTGCGCCCGCAGGTGACCGTGCGGCCCGGCGGGTCCGCCGCGGCCGACGGCGCCGCGCTCGACGCGCAGCTGGCCGACCTGCACCGGCGGGCGCACGAGCACTGCTTCATCGCCCGGTCGGTGACGTTCCCGGTGCTGACCGAGCCGGCGCCGGCGGTCCTGGAGACCGCGGGCGCCGGCTCGGCGGGCTGACGCCCGGGCGGCTCAGGCGCTCGCGCGCTCCGCCGCCGGCTCGTCCAGCACCTCCGCCAGGAACGTCCCCGTGTGGCTGGCCGCGACGCGGGCGACCTGCTCCGGCGTGCCCTGCGCGACGACCGTGCCGCCGCCCGAGCCGCCCTCGGGACCCATGTCGATGACCCAGTCGGCGTTCTTGATCACGTCGAGGTTGTGCTCGATGACGATCACGCTGTTGCCCTTGTCGACCAGGCCCTGCAGCACGCCGAGGAGCTTGCGGATGTCCTCGAAGTGCAGGCCGGTGGTCGGCTCGTCCAGCACGTAGACCGTGCGGCCGGTGGACCGGCGCTGCAGCTCGGTCGCGAGCTTGACGCGCTGCGCCTCGCCGCCGGACAGCGTCGGGGCCGGCTGGCCGAGCCGCACGTAGCCGAGGCCGACGTCGACGAGCGTGGTGAGGTGCCGGGCGATCGCGGGCACCGCGGCGAAGAACTCCGCGGCCTCCTCGATCGGCATGTCCAGCACGTCCGCGACCGTCTTGCCCTTGAAGTGCACCTCGAGCGTCTCGCGGTTGTACCGCGCGCCGTGGCACACCTCGCAGGGCACGTACACGTCGGGCAGGAAGTTCATCTCGATCTTCAGCGTGCCGTCGCCGGAGCACGCCTCGCAGCGGCCGCCCTTGACGTTGAACGAGAACCGCCCGGCGGTGTAGCCGCGGACCTTCGCCTCGGTCGTCTCGGCGAACAGCTTGCGGATCCGGTCCCAGACGCCGGTGTAGGTGGCCGGGTTCGACCGCGGGGTGCGGCCGATCGGGCCCTGGTCGACGTGCACGACCTTGTCGAGCTGGTCCAGGCCGCTGACCCGCTTGTGCCGGCCGGCCACCCGGCGGGCACCGTTCAGCTCGTTCGCCATGACCGTGTAGAGGATCGAGTTCACCAGCGTCGACTTGCCGGAGCCGGACACGCCGGTGACCGCCGTGAACGTCCCGAGCGGGAACGACACGTCGACGTTCTTGAGGTTGTGCTCGCGCGCGCCGTGGACGGTGACCTGGCGCTTCTTGTCCACCTTGCGCCGCTGCGCGGGCATGGGGATCGAGCGCCGGCCGGACAGGTACGCGCCGGTCATCGACTCGCGCGACGCCAGCAGGCCCGCGAGGTCGCCGGAGTGCACGACCTTGCCGCCGTGCTCGCCCGCGCCGGGGCCCACGTCGACGATCCAGTCCGCGGTGCGGATGGTGTCCTCGTCGTGCTCGACGACGATCAGCGTGTTGCCGAGGTCCCGCAGCCGGGTCAGCGTGTCGATGAGGCGGCGGTTGTCCCGCTGGTGCAGGCCGATCGACGGCTCGTCCAGCACGTAGAGCACGCCCACCAGGCCGGAGCCGATCTGGGTCGCGAGCCGGATGCGCTGGGCCTCGCCGCCGGACAGCGTCGCCGCGGCGCGCATGAGCGACAGGTAGTCGAGGCCGACGTCGAGCAGGAAGCCGAGCCGGGCCTGGATCTCCTTGAGCACCTGCTCGGCGATCTGCCGCTCGCGCACGCCGAGCTCGAGGGCGTCGAGGAACTCCTTGGCCTCGCGGATGGGCAGCGCGCAGACCTCGGCGATGGACTTGCCGCCGACCCGCACGGCCAGCACCTCGGGCTTGAGCCGCGTCCCCTCGCACACGGGGCACGGCACCTCCCGCATGTAGGCCTCGTACTTCTCCTTGCTCCACTCGGACTCGGTCTCGCCGTGCCGGCGCTCCAGGAACGTCACCACGCCCTCGAAGCCCGTGGAGTACTGGCGCTCACGGCCCCAGCGGTTCTTGTACTTGACGTGCACCTTGTGGTTCTCGCCGAACAGCACGGCCTTCTTGGCGCGCTCCGGCAGCGCCCGCCACGGCTGGTCCATCGAGAACCCGAGGTCGTCGGCCAGCGCGGTCAGCACGCGCTCGAAGTACTCGGACGAGATCTGCGCCCACGGGGCCACCGCGCCGTCGCGCAGCGACAGGTCGTCGTCCGGGACGACCAGCTCGGGGTCGACCTCGAGGCGCGAGCCGATGCCGGTGCACTCCGGGCACGCGCCGTACGGCGCGTTGAACGAGAACGTCCGGGGCTCGATCTCCTCCAGCGTGAGCTGGTGGTCGTTGGGGCACGCGCGGTTCTCGGAGAACCGGCGCTCCCGCTCCGGGTCGTCCGCGTCGAGGTCGACCATGTCGACCACCAGCAGGCCGCCGGCGAGGCCGAGCGCGGTCTCCACCGAGTCGGTCAGGCGGCGCTGGACGCCCTCGCGCGACACCAGGCGGTCGACGACGACCTCGATGTCGTGCTTGAGCTTCTTCTCCAGCGTCGGCGGCTCCGCGAGCTGGACGACCTCGCCGTCCACGCGGGCGCGGGCGAAGCCCTTGGCCTGCAGCTCCTTGAACAGGTCGGCGTACTCGCCCTTGCGGCCGCGCACCACCGGCGCGAGCACCTGGTAGCGGGTGCCCTCGGGCAGCTCGAGCAGCCGGTCGACGATCTGCTGGGGCGTCTGCGCGGTCACGCGCTCCCCGCACACCGGGCAGTGCTGCGTGCCCGCGCGGGCGAACAGCAGGCGCAGGTAGTCGTAGACCTCGGTGATCGTGCCGACGGTCGACCGCGGGTTGCGGTTGGTCGACTTCTGGTCGATCGACACCGCGGGCGACAGGCCCTCGATGAAGTCGACGTCGGGCTTGTCCATCTGCCCGAGGAACTGGCGCGCGTACGCGGACAGCGACTCGACGTAGCGGCGCTGCCCCTCGGCGAAGATGGTGTCGAAGGCCAGCGACGACTTCCCGGACCCGGACAGGCCCGTGAACACGATGAGCCTGTCGCGCGGGAGATCCAGGTCGACGTTGCGGAGGTTGTGCTCGCGGGCCCCCTGGACCACCAGACGATCATTCACGCGCAGCATGCTACGGCGGACCACCGACATGCGCACATGTGTTCGAACCGTAAAGGCCGCCCGACCTGCGCCGTCGCCCCTGGTCGGCGCATGATGAGGACCGTGACCGACCACGCCGTCGTGACGGACCCCACCCCCGGGGCGGGCCCCGCGCCCGCGACCCCGACGCCCATCGGCGAGTACGCCGTGCTCGGGGACGGCCGGACCGCCGCGCTCGTGTCCCGCGCGGGCTCCGTCGACTGGCTGTGCCCGCCGCGGTTCGACTCCCCCGCGTGCTTCGCCGCGCTCCTCGGCGGCCCCGAGCACGGCCGCTGGCTGCTGACGGCGCCCGACGCCACCCGGGTCACGCGCCGGTACCTCGACGACTCGTTCGTGCTGGAGACCACGTTCGAGACGCCCACCGGGACGGCCGTGCTGCTCGACGCCATGCCGCTGGGCGACGGCCGGTGCGACCTCGTCCGGCGGGTGACGGTCACCCGCGGGTCCGTGCGGCTGCGGCACGAGTGGGTCGTGCGGTTCGGCTACGGCGCCGTCGTGCCCTGGGTGCACCGTGTGGCCGACCCCGACGGCGCCGAGGTCATCCGCGCGGTCGCCGGGCCGGACAGCCTCGTGCTGCGCGGCGACCGGCTCCCCCGCCCGGGCGGCGGTCCCCATCGCGGGCACGCCGACGAGTTCACGGTCGCCGAGGGCGGGAGCGTCGGCCTGTCGCTCACCTGGGTGCCGTCCTGGAAGCCCGTGCCCCGCGCGCCCCGGCTCGCGCACCGCGTCGAGGCCACCGAGCACCAGTGGGCGCACTGGGCCCGGTCGGCCCGGTACCGCGGCACCTACCGGGACGCCGTCGTCCGGTCCCTCCTCGTGCTCCGGCTGCTCACCGACTCCGAGACCGGCGGCATCGTCGCGGCCGCGACCACCTCCCTCCCCGAGGACCCGGGCGGCGAGCGGAACTGGGACTACCGGTACTGCTGGCTCCGGGACGCCGCCATGACCCTCGAGGCCCTCCTGGAGCACGGCTACCGGCACGAGGCCCAGGCCTGGCGCCAGTGGCTGCTCCGCGCCGTCGCCGGCGACCCCGCGCAGGTGCAGATCATGTACGGCGTCGACGGCTCCCGGGAGCTCACCGAGCGCACGCTCGACCACCTGCCCGGCTACGCCGGCTCCCGCCCCGTGCGGGTGGGCAACGCCGCCGTCGGGCAGGTGCAGAACGACGTCCTCGGCGAGGTCATGGCGGCGCTCCACCTCGCCCGCACCTCCGGCGTGGCCGAGGGCGACGACTCCTGGTCGCTGCAGTCCCACCTCGTCGAGCACCTGTGCCGGACGTGGCGCCGGCCCGACAGCGGGATCTGGGAGGTGCGCGGCGACCCCCGGCACTTCACGCACTCCAAGGTGATGGCCTGGGTCGCGCTCGACCGCGCCGTCCGCGCCGTCGAGGAGCAGGGCCTGCCCGGCCCCGTCGACCGGTGGCGGCGGGAGCGGGACGCCGTGCACGCCGACGTCCTCGCGCACGCCTGGGACGCGGACCGGAACACCTTCGTGCAGCACTACGGCGCCACCCACACCGACGCGGCCCTGCTCCAGCTCGTCCTCGTCGGCTTCCTGCCGCCCGACGACCCCCGGCTGGTCGGCACCGTCGCCGCCGTGCGGGGCGAGCTCGAGGTCGCCCCCGGCCTGCTGCTCCGGTACCGCACCGACCGCACCGACGACGGCCTGCGCGGCTCCGAGCACCCGTTCCTCGCCTGCTCCGGCTGGCTCGCCGACGCGCTCGCCCGGCAGGGCGACGTCGACGGGGCCACCGCCGTGCTCGACGTCCTCGACGGCCTGCGCACCGACGTCGGGCTGCTCGCCGAGGAGTACGACCCCGCGACCGGGCGGATGGTCGGCAACGTGCCGCAGGCGCTGTCGCACCTCGCCCTCGTGCGGGCGGTGCACAGCCATGACGAGGCGCTCGGGCGCGGTGGGGCGCCGGAGTCGCGCGGCGAGGCGGTGGGGCGGGCGTGAGCGGGCTCGCGGGCGTCGGGGACGGCGCGGGAGCCGGGTACACCGGGGACGTCGTGCCGGGGGGGCCGGCGGCCGTCCGGGTGCTCGACGAGGTCGTGCTGCGCAAGCTGTCCGTCGGGCCGATGGACAACGAGGCGTACGTGCTCGCCTGCCGGCGCACCGGGGCGCGGCTGCTCGTCGACGCGGCCGCCGAGCCGGACCGGCTGCTCGACCTGGCCCGCGCCGGGTCGCCGGGCGAGGCGCCCGCCGGGCCGCTCGTGCTCGTCGTCACGACCCACCGCCACCGGGACCACCTCGGCGCCCTCGCGGGGGTCCTCGCCGCGACGGGCGCCGCGCACGCCGCCGGGGCCGCCGACGCGGACGCCGTGGCCGAGGCCGCCGGTACCGCCGTGCCGCGCGCGCTCGCGCACGGCGACGTCCTCGAGGTCGGCGCCCTCCGGCTCGAGGTGGTCGCGCTGCGCGGGCACACGCCCGGCGCGATCGCGCTCGCCTACCGGGAGCCCGACGACGCCCGCGCGCCCGACGCCGTCCCGGGCCGCGTCCACCTGCTCACCGGCGACTCCCTGTTCCCCGGCGGGCCCGGCCGGACCACCGACCCTGCGGCGTTCGGCGCGCTCATGGCCGACCTCGAGGACCGGGTGTTCGTGCGGTTCTCCGACGACACCTGGGTCTACCCCGGGCACGGTCGGGACACCACGCTCGGGGCCGAGCGGCCGCACCTGGCGGAGTGGCGCGCGCGAGGCTGGTGACCCGGCGTCCGGGTGATCCCGGCGTGCCCGGCCGCGCCCGCGGGTGAACAGGACATGTCGGGCGTGGACGCCATCGCCCTGGTGAGAAGGCCGTCTGCCATAGTGACGCACAGGTCCGTCACAAGGAGCGAGAGGACGTCCATGTCGAACGACGGCAGTGCCACGCCGGAACCCGGGCAGCAGCCCGAGCAGCAGCCCGGCAGCAGCGCCTGGCCCACGCCGGGCAGCGGCACCGAGCGGCCCGCCGCCCCCGCGCCCTCGGGCTACGAGGCCACCCCGGCCTCCGGCCCCGCACCCTCCGGCTACGAGGCCGCCCCGTCGTGGCCCACCCCGCCGACGTCCGGCTCCGACGCCCCCACGGCGGCGTACCCGACCACGCCCACCGCGGCGTACCCCACGGCCTCCCCGTACGGCGCCCCCGGCCAGGACGCGCCGACTGCCGCGTACCCGACGTCGGGCGCGCCCGGCTCCGACGCGCCGACCGCCGCGTACCCGGCGTCCTCGCCGTACGCCGCGCCCGGTGCCGGGCAGGGCTCCGCCCCGCAGGAGGGCGGCTACCCCGCGCCCGGCTACCCCGGGCAGGGCGGCGCGTCCGCGCAGCCGGGCGGCGACCCGGCGCAGCAGCCGGGCGGCGGGTACCCGGCCCCGGGTGCGGGCTACCCCGCTCCCGGCGGCTACCCCGCGTCCGGTGGGGGCTACCCCGCGCCCGGCAGCGGCTACCCCGGCGGCGGCTACCCGCAGGCCCCCTACTCGCCGAACCAGTACCAGCAGGCGCCGCGGACCGACGGCGTGTCCATCGCCGCCCTCGTCACCGGCATCCTCGGGACCGGCGTCGTGGCGATCGTGCTCGGCATCCTCGGCCTGCGCCGCACCAAGCGGGACGGCACCCAGGGCCGCGGCCTCGCCATCGCCGGCCTCGTCCTCGGCGGTCTGGGCGTGCTCAGCTGGGTCGTCATCGGCGTGACCGTCGGCGCCGCGATCGCCTCGCACAACAACCGCATGGCCGACCTGCGGTCGTCCTGCGCCTCCGGTGACATGGAGGCGTGCGACGACCTGTACTTCGACTCGTCGTCCGGCTCCGACGACGAGGAGTTCGGGAACACCTGCGGCGGTCGCACCGACGGCAGCACCCTGTGCACCTCCGTCGACCCGACCCGGTGGGCCTACGGCGACGACGCCGAGCTCGACGGCCTGTGGGACGGCTGCGCGTCCGGCGACCTCGCCGCGTGCGACTCCCTGTGGTCCGCGGCGCCCTCCGGCTCGGAGTACGAGGAGTTCGGCCGGACCTGCGGCGGGACCACCGACGGCAGCAGCTACTGCGACTCCGGCGCGACCGACGGCACCGACGAGGGCACGGACGAGGGCACCGACCTCGGGAGCAGCACCGGCGCGCAGACCTACGGCGACGACCCCGAGCTCGACGCCCTGTGGGACGCCTGCCAGGGCGGCAGCGGCACCGCGTGCGACGACCTGTACTGGGCGTCGGACCTCGGCACGGAGTACGAGTCGTTCGGCTCGACCTGCGGCAACCGCGTCGAGTACGCGATCAGCTGCGAGAGCGAGATCGGCGGCTGACGCCTCCCGCCTGCGCACGACGGCCCCGGGGCAGCACGCCCCGGGGCCGTCGTGCGTCGGGGGGCGTCGCGCGTCCCGGCGTGCGGGGCGTCCCCGTGCCGGCGCGCCGAGCGGGTCAGCGGTCGACCGGGCCCAGCCACGCGTTCGCGACCGTGCTGTGCGCCGACTCGTCGTCGGACGGGTGGAACAGCCCCGCGAGGACGTCCCGGTACAGCCGGCCCAGCTCGCTCCGGGAGAAGTACGACCCGCCGCCCGACACCCGGATCGCCCGGTCCACGACCTCCCGGGCCGTCTCCGTGGCGCGCACCTTGAGGCCGACCACCTTCGCGAACCACAGCGCCCCGTGGTCCACCGCCTCGTCGACGTCCCGGGCCAGCGCCCACACCTGCGGCTCGATCCCGTCCTGGGCGATCGCCGCGTCCGCCACGCGCCACCGGATGTCCGGGTCCTGCGCGTAGCTCCGGCCGTCGTTCTTCATCGACGTCCGCCGGTGCGCGGCCGCCACGGCGAGCTCGAGCGCCCGCCGCCCGATGCCGGTGTACACCGCGGCGAGCAGGATCTCGAACACCTGGAACAGCGCGAGCACGTACGGGTCGGCGCTCGGGCCGGGCGGCAGCGCGCGGAACACCCGCCCCGGCGCCGCGTACGCGCCGTCGAGCACCGTCGTGCAGGACTGCGTCGCCCGCATGCCGAGCGTGTCCCAGTCGTCCTTCGTCTCGATCCCGCCGCCCGCCCGGGACACGACCCCGTGCACCAGGCGCGGGCCGTCCGGGTGGTCCTCGTCCAGGCCGAACGTCGCGAGCCGGGTCCACACCGGCGACAGCGACGTGAAGATCTTCGTCCCGTGGAACCGGTAGCCGCCGTCGGGCTGCCGCTCCGCCCGGGTGCGCGAGGCGAACATGACGAGGTCGTTCCCCGCCTCGGAGTTGCCGAACGCGAACACCTCCCCCGCCGCCGCGTCCCGCAGCACGAACTCCAGCGAGTCGTCGCCGCGCGCCGCCAGCACCGCGGCCATCCCCGTCACCACCAGGTGCATGTTCACCGACAGCGCCGTCGCGGGTGCCGCGCCCGCCAGCCGGACCTGCTCCCGCGCGACCTCCTCGAGCGTCAGCCCGGCGCCGCCCAGCGCCTCCGGCACGAAGGCCCGCAGGTACCCGGCCTCGCGCAGGTCGTCCAGGTCCGCGTGCGGGAAGGTGTTCTCCCGGTCGTGCACCGGCGCCCGCTCCGCCGCGCGGGCCAGCAGGTCGTCGGTCAGCAGGGTGCGCGGTGCCGCGGTGCGGGTCATGCCGTCCACTCTGCCACCGCCGTCCGGGTCCGCGGGCCGGGCCGGCGGGCCGGGTCGGCGGGGTCGTGCGGCACCGGGGCGGGGCCTGGTGCGGCAGGATGGCGGCATGGCCACCTTCGCCGTCCGGTACACGTACGACCAGCGCGCCGACCTGCAGGACGAGGTCCGTCCCGAGCACCGAGCCTACCTGCGGGGCCTGGCCGACCGCGGCCTGCTGCGCGGGTCCGGCCCGTTCACCGACGGCGCGCCCGGCGCGCTGCTCGTCTTCGAGACCACGGACCGCGCCGCGCTCGAGGTGCTCCTCGCCGACGACCCGTTCGCGCGCGCCGGCGTCATCGCCGACGTCGAGATCCGGGCGTGGAACCTGATCCTCGGCCCCTGGGCCTCGGCCGGCTCCTGACGGACCGGGCCGGTCAGGCGCGGCGGTCGGCGTCCTCGGTGTCCGCCGTGCGCCCGGCGGGTGCCGCCGCGGTGGCCCGGCGCTCGTCCCGGCGCGACGCCGCGATGCTCGTGACCGCGGTGAGCCCCAGGGTCACCACGATCACCGCCAGCGACACCCACGACGGCAGCTCCGGCGCCCAGCCGACCGGCTCGCCGCCGTTGACGAACGGCAGGGAGTTCTCGTGCAGCGCCTGCAGCACGAGCTTCACGCCGATGAACCCCAGCAGCACACCGAGGCCCACGTTGAGGTAGCGGAGCCGGGTCAGCAGGCCGCCGAGCAGGAAGTACAGCTGCCGCAGGCCCATCAGCGCGAACACGTTCGCCATCAGCACCAGGTACGGCTCCTGGGTCAGGCCGAACACCGCGGGGATCGAGTCGAACGCGAACAGCAGGTCCGTCGCACCGATCGCCACCAGCACGAGCAGCATCGGCGTCACGTGCCTGCGGCCGTCGACCTTCGCGGTCAGCCGGACGCCGTCGTACCCGTCGGTCGTCGGCAGGAACCGCTGCACCACGCGCACGAGCGCCGGCGCCTTGTAGTCCTCCGCCGCCTCGTCCGCGTCCTCCCCCACGCCCTCGCGGGCGACCTTCACGGCCGTCCACACCAGGAACGCGCCGAACAGGTAGAACACCCAGGAGAACGACGCGATCGCCGCCGCGCCGATCCCGATGAACACCCCGCGGAACACCAGCGCCAGGATGATGCCGATCAGCAGCGCCGTCTGCTGGTACTGCCGCGGCACCGCGAACCGGCTCATGATCAGCAGGAACACGAACAGGTTGTCGACCGACAGCGAGTACTCCGTCAGCCAGCCGGCGACGAACTCGCCCGCCGGGCCGCCGCCCCACACGAGGGCGACGACCACGGCGAACACCAGCGCGAGCCCGATGTACATCCCGAGGTAGCGCAGGCACTCCGCCGTCGTCGGGATGTGCGGCCGCCGGCCCACCACCGCCACGTCCACGATCAGGACGGCGGCGGCGAGGCCGAGGGACACGACCCAGACGAGCGGGGAGACGTCCATGCGCGGGTCAGTGCTCCTTGGTGGCGGCGGGCTCCTGCTCGTCGGTCAGGGCAGGAGCGGCGTCCCGGTCGCGCCGGGTCTTGGCCAGGCTCGCGACGGTCGCGACGGTGAGCGTACCCAGGATCACGAGCAGCGACAGCCACGTGGGGATCTCGGGGGCCCACTCGATGTGCTCGCCGCCGTTGATGAACGGCAGCTCGTTCACGTGCATCGCGTGGAACACCAGCTTCAGGCCGATGAACGCCAGGATGAACGCCAGGCCCTTGTTCAGGTACACCAGGCGCTCCAGCAGGCCGCCGATGAGGAAGTACAGCTGGCGCAGGCCCAGCAGGGCGAACGCGTTCGCCGTGAACACGATGTACGGCTCCTGCGTCAGGCCGTAGATCGCCGGGATCGAGTCCAGCGCGAACAGCACGTCGGTGGCGCCGATCGCGACCATGACGACGAGCATCGGGGTGATGAAACGCTTGCCGTCGATCTTCGTGGTCAGGCGGTCGCCGTGGTACTCATCCACCGTCGGGAACACGCGCTTGAGCAGGCGGACCGCGACGCCGTCCTTCTCCTCGCCGGCATGCGCCAGCTCGTCGTCGTCGTGCTTCTCCTTGGCCAGCTTCACGCCGGTGTACACGAGGAACGCGCCGAAGATGTAGAACACCCAGGACCACTGCTCGATCGCCGCGGCGCCGAGCAGGATGAACACCGTGCGCAGCACCAGCGCGATCACGACGCCCACCAGCAGGACCTTCTGCTGGAACTCCCGGGGCACCGCGAACTTCGTCATGATGATGAGGAAGACGAACAGGTTGTCGACCGAGAGGCTCTTCTCGGTCACGTACCCCGCGAAGTACTCCGTCCCGTGGTCCCAGCCCCAGACGAAGCCGAGCCCCACGCCGAACACGATCGCCAGGCCGACGTAGACCGCCGACCAGATGGCCGCCTCACGGAACGACGGCGCGTGCGGCGTGCGCACGTGCGCGAAGAAGTCGAACAGGATCATCCCGACGATCGCGACGGCGGTCGCGATCCAGACCCACAGGTCCACGGACATAGAGCATTCCTCCGGTACAGACGGCTGAAGATACGGCTGAGTACCGGAGGTCTCTCCCACCCGTAGAACGGGCCGACGTCCCGGGTCGGCGTCGTCGACGACCGTGATGACGGGGGCGTCGTGTCGGGATACTCCCCTCCACTGCGTGCGCCAGCATAGGTCATGGGTCCTACGCGCACCTCGCGGCGCCCACGGAGCGGCGTGTGACGCGCGTCATGCCTGGTGAGGCAGCGTGTCTCGGACCGCCCTGCGCGCGGTCACGTCACGCAGAACTCGTTGCCCTCCGGGTCGGCCATGACCACCCAGGCGCCCTCGCGGGGGTCGTCGACCTCGCGCAGCACGGCCGCGCCGGCTTGGACGAGGGCTGCCGCGTGCTCCTTCGCGGCCGCGAGCTTGGCCGCGCGGTCCTCCCGGTCGACGCCCTGGGCCGCCGAGTAGCGCACGTCCAGGTGCACCCGGTTCTTCACCGTCTTGCCCTCGGGCACGCGCTGGAAGAACACCCGCGGGCCCGCGCCGGCGGGGTCCACGACCGCGTAGGCCAGGTCTCGGTCCTCGGGCGGGAAGCCCCAGGCGTCGAGGGCCGCGTCCCACGAGTCGAAGCCCGCCGGTGGCGGCTCCTCGACGTAACCGAGCGCGAACGCCCAGAACGTGCCGAGCGCGCGGGGCGACCGCGCGTCGATCACGACCTGCACCTCGAGCGCCATGCGTGCCTCCGATCGTCGGTGGTGCGTCCCGCCGCTCCTCGGATGGCGTGGCAGGCCGTGCGCCCGGGGGCGCGGGTCAGGCCGTCGCGGCGTGCATCTGCCGCAGCTCCTTCTTCAGCCCGGAGATCTCGTCGCGCAGCCGCGCCGCGAGCTCGAACTGCAGCTCCCCCGCCGCGACGTGCATCTGGTCGGTCAGCTCCTGGATGAGGCCGGCGAGCTCGCCCGCCGCCGCGCCCGCGAGCTTCGTGCGTTCCGTCGGCGGCCCGGCCTTCGAGCCGAGGCCCGGGACCGGCGCCTTGCCGCGGCTGGCCTGCCGGCCCGCGCCGCCGAGCAGCTCGGCGGTGTCCGCGTCCTCGCGCGCGAGGAGGTCGGTGATGTCGCCGATCTTCTTGCGCAGGGGCTGCGGGTCGATGCCGCGCTCGGTGTTGTAGGCGATCTGCTTCTCGCGGCGGCGGTCCGTCTCGTCGAGCGCGAGCTGCATCGCGGGCGTGATCTTGTCCGCGTACATGTGGACCTGGCCCGAGACGTTGCGGGCAGCGCGGCCGATCGTCTGGATCAGCGACTTGCCGGACCGGAGGAAGCCCTCCTTGTCCGCGTCGAGGATCGCGACCAGCGACACCTCGGGCAGGTCGAGCCCTTCGCGGAGCAGGTTGATGCCGACCAGCACGTCGTACTCGCCCATGCGGAGCTCGCGGAGCAGCTCCACGCGGCGGAGCGTGTCCACCTCGGAGTGCAGGTAACGGACCCGGACGCCCTTCTCCAGGAAGTAGTCCGTGAGGTCCTCGGCCATCTTCTTCGTCAGCGTCGTGACGAGCACGCGCTCGTCCTTCTCGACGCGGAGCCGGATCTCCTCCAGCAGGTCGTCGATCTGGCCCTTCGTGGGCTTCACGACCACCTGCGGGTCGACCAGGCCGGTCGGGCGGATGATCTGCTCGACCACGCCGTCGGACATCGCGAGCTCGTAGTCACCGGGCGTCGCCGACAGGTAGACCGTCTGGCCGATGCGCTCGACGAACTCCTCCCAACGGAGCGGTCGGTTGTCCATCGCGCTGGGCAGCCGGAAGCCGAAGTCGACGAGGTTCCGCTTCCGGGACATGTCGCCCTCAAACATCGCGCCGATCTGCGGGACCGTCACGTGCGACTCGTCGATGACGAGCAGGAAGTCCTCGGGGAAGTAGTCGAGCAGCGTGTTCGGCGCCGTCCCCGGCGCGCGGCCGTCGATGTGCCGCGAGTAGTTCTCGATGCCCGAGCACGACCCGATCTGGCGCATCATCTCGATGTCGTAGGTCGTCCGCATGCGCAGCCGCTGGGCCTCGAGGAGCTTGTTTGCGCGCTCCAGGTCCTTGAGGCGCTCCTCGAGCTCGTGCTCGATGCCGTTGATCGCGCGCTCCATGCGCTCCGGGCCGGCGACGTAGTGGGTCGCCGGGAAGACGTGCACCTGCTTCTCGTTCCGGACGACCTCGCCCGTCAGCGGGTGCAGCGTCTGGATCGCCTCGATCTCGTCGCCGAAGAACTCGATGCGGATCGCCAGCTCCTCGTACACCGGGATGATCTCCACGGTGTCGCCGCGCACCCGGAACGTGCCGCGGGTGAACGCCATGTCGTTGCGGGAGTACTGCATCGAGACGAACTGGCGCAGCAGCGCGTCGCGGTCCACCTGGTCGCCGACGTCCAGCGTCACCATGCGGTCGACGTACTCCTGCGGGGTGCCCAGGCCGTAGATGCAGGACACCGAGGCGACCACCACCACGTCGCGTCGGGTCAGCAGCGAGGACGTCGCCGAGTGCCGCAGGCGCTCCACCTCGTCGTTGATCGACGAGTCCTTCTCGATGTAGGTGTCCGTCTGCGCGATGTACGCCTCGGGCTGGTAGTAGTCGTAGTACGAGACGAAGTACTCGACCGCGTTGTTGGGCAGCAGCTCGCGGAACTCGTTGGCGAGCTGCGCGGCGAGGGTCTTGTTCGGCGCCATGACCAGCGTCGGCCGCTGCAGCTTCTCGATCAGCCAGGCCGTCGTCGCCGACTTGCCGGTACCCGTGGCGCCGAGGAGCGTGACGTCCTTCTCCCCCGCCTGGATGCGCTGGGCGAGCTCCGCGATGGCCTGCGGCTGGTCACCGGAGGGCTGGTACTCGGACACCACCTCGAACGGGGCGACGGTGCGCTGCAAGTCGGTCACGGGACGCATGCGTCAACCGTACGACGCGGGTCTGACACACGCCCCGGGCAGGGGGTCGGGTTCGCCGAGGGCGTGGCCGCTTGGCGGCTCGAGGCGGCGGCTCGAAGCGGCGGCTCGAGGCGGCGGCTCGAAGCGGCGGCTCGAGGCGGCGGCGCGGCCGGGGCGCGGCGGGGTGAGCGGGGCGCCCTGTGGCGGAGCACCGCGGTCCCGGTGGGCGTGGCGCAGGGCCGGTGGCGCTCGGTGAGCGGGCGCCGAGTCCTCCACAGGCTCGGTGTCGTGCGTCGTCCCCAGGCGGCGGCGCGCGCTCCGGGAGCGTGTCGGCGGCGGGTCATAGCGTGGCTCACATGGCCGATGACGTGCAGGAACGCAACGCACCCGACCTCGACGGCGGCGACGCCGACGCGGTCACCGGTGGCGCGGTTCCCGGCGACGGCCTCGGGGAGCGGCTGGACGCGATGCCCGCCGGGGCGGCCCTGCTGGCCGAGCTGGAGGGCCTCGACCTGGGCGCGCTGCCGTCCTACGAGCTGCCCGAGGTCGTCGTCCAGGCCCGGCGGATCGCCGCGCACGCACACGCTCTCGAGACCGCCGCGGCCGCCACGCTGGCGCGACACCCCGACCTACGGCACCCCGACCTGGCAGCGGTGTGCCGGTCGCTGCCCGAGGGCACCGCGTTCGTGCACGCCGACATCGCCGCCGCCGACCTGTCCGCGCGGCTCCTGGTCCCACCGGCCGAGGCCAAGATGCTCATCCGTGAGGGCCGCGCCTACGCCGACGCCCTGGCCGACACCGGTGTCGCCCTGGCCGACGGGCGGATCGACCCGGCCAAGGCCCGCGCGATCGTGCAGGGCGCCGGGGACGAGCCCGCGCACGTCGCAGCCGCCGTCGAGGCCGAGGTGCTGCCGCGCGTGGCGGGTCGCTCGGTGAAGCAGGTCCGCGCCGACGTCGCCCGGGCGCTGAACCGGGTCGACCCGGACGGAGTCGCCGACCGGCACCGGGCCGCTCGCGACTGCCGGGTGGTCTCCCGGCCGCGGATCCTGCAGGACGGGATGGCAGGTCTGTGGGCCGTGCTCCCGGCGGCCGAGGCCGTTCGCGTCGACGGCATGCTCGACGCCCTCGCCCGACGGTCCCGCGAGGCCGGGGACGCGCGGACGCTGGACCAGCTCCGGGCGGACGAGCTCGTCGACCGGCTGCTGGGCCGGTCCCAGCACGTCGTGGCACCTGACGGCACCGTGCTGCCGTCCCAGCGCGGCTGGGCCTACGAGGACCTGGACGCCTGCGGAGCGCCGGCCGGCGCTGCGGGGGCGGCCGCGCTGACAGGGGTCGCGCCGCTGGACGGTGAGGAGCGGGAGGGCGACGCGAGGGAGGGCGAACCGACGGAGACCGCCCCGGCGGAGGCCGCCCCGGTGGCGGCCGCCCCGGCCCACCCTGGGCACGTGTGCCCGAGCGGCCCGCGGACCGTCGTGCACGTCACCCTGGCGCTGTCGACGCTCATGGGCGCCGACGACGAGCCCGGCGAGCTCGCCGGGTACGGCCCGATCGACGCCCAGCAGGCCCGCGCGATGGCCCTGGACCTCGGATCCACCTGGCAACGCATCGTCACCGACCCGCTGTCCGGGACCGTCCTGGACGTCGGACGCACCACCTACCGGCCACCGGCCGCCCTGGCCGACCACGTCCGGCACCGCGACAAGTACTGCACCGCACCGGGCTGCCCCGTGCCCGCCGCCCGGTGCGACCTCGACCACACAGTGGAGTACCACCCGCCGGCCGACGGCTCACCGCCCCGACCGCTCGGGTCGACGTGCGCCCACAACCTCGGGCCGCTGTGCCGCACCCACCACCGGCTCAAGACCGCCGGCATCCTGCGCGTGTGCCAACCCACCGCCGGGGAGTTCCTCTGGCGCACCCCCACCGGCCACGCCTTCCGCGTCAGACCCGGCACCGAGGAGCCGACCATCCACCTGACCGGACGGCCGCATCCTCCAGCACAGCCGCCGTACTAGGAACGACCCGAGCAGCACCCGCGCCGAGCAGCATGGTCGGCGCTGGGCGGCCCGACGCGCCCGGTGGGCGCCTCCGTAGCCGCCCAGCAGGATCAGGCCAGCGTGCCCGCAGCCAGCCGGACGTCCTCGGTCGTCCGCAGCGCAGCGCGCAGCACGGCCCGCAACCCCTCCGCTGCCGCCTCCACGCCCAGCGACGCCGCGCCGACGGGCACCTGCTCGGGCAACCTCGGCACGTGCACGAAGCCGCCGCGCGCCCCCGGGGCGCGTCCTGCCGCGAGCTGGTCGGCCAGGGCGTAGGCGATCGTGTTGCAGACGAACGTACCGGCGCTGTTCGAGACCTCGCCCGGGACGCCCGCCTCGCGCAGCGCCGCCAGGCAGGCCTTGACCGGCAGGGTCGAGAAGTACGCCGCGTCGCCACCGGGGACCACGGGCACGTCGACGGGCGCAGCGCCGTCCTCGTCGGCGATGCGGGCGTCCTGGACGTTCACGGCCACGCGCTCCACCGACACGGCCGACCGTCCGCCTGCCTCGCCGACGGCGACGACGAGGTCCGGCCGGACGTCGAGCAGGAGCTCCGCCAGGCGCCGCGGGGCACGCGCGAAGGAGACGGGCAGGAGGGCCGTGACGAGGGCAGCACCCTCGGCGGTCTGGTCCCACGACTCCGCGACCTCGCGCACAGCGGCCCAGGAGGCGTTGACCTCCTGCTCCTCGAACGGCTCGAAGCCGGTGAGCAGCACGGTCGGCACCGCCCCGCCGCCCCCACCCCGGTTCGCTCCCGCCAGGCGATCCGGCATCGTCCCGTCGTCGGTCTGCTCGGCGCCTCGGGTCACGGGGCGTCCACCTCCTGCTCGTCGTGCCGCTCGGCGGCGAGTCGGTCCCACAGGGCGTCGACCTGCTGCTGCAGGTCCTCGGGCGCGCCGGAGCCGTCGAGGACGACGTCGGCGACGGTCAGGCGCTCGTCGTCCGTGGCCTGGGCGGCGATGCGCCGCTCGGCCTCGTCCCGCTCGAGGCCCCGGGTCCGCACGAGTCGCTCGACGCGCAGGACGGCCGGGGTGTGCACGAGGACGACGAGGTGGAACGCGTCGGCGCGCCCGGTCTCGACGAGCAGCGGCACGTCGTGCACGACGACGGCGCCGGGATCGGCGGTCGCCGCGGCGGCCTCCCGCTCGGCGGCGAGCCGGCGCACGACGGGGTGCACGATGCCGTTGAGGCGTTCGCGCGCGTCGGCGTCGGCGAAGACGACCGCGCCGAGCGCGGGCCGGTCGAGGGTGCCGTCGGACAGGAGGACGCCGGCACCGAAGGCCTCGACGACAGCCGCCAGCCCGGCGGATCCCGGCGCGACGGCGTCGCGGGACAGCTGGTCGTAGTCGATGAGGACGGCGCCCCGCGCGGCGAGGCGCTCGGCCGCGACCGACTTGCCGGCCGCGATCCCCCCGGTCAGTCCGATGCGCTGCATCGCCCCATCGTGCCGTGCCGGGGCGCAGGACCGCACCTCACCGGTCGCGTGCAGCCCCGCGCCGCCGGAGCTCGCGGGTGTTGTCCACGAGGATCCAGACCGCCGCCACGACCTGGAGGCACGCGATGACCAGGGACAGGGTCCGCCCGTCCTGCACGGCGAAGACCGCGAGGACCACCCCGCAGGCGGCGAGGATCGCCGCGGCCACGAGGGAGGTCCGGAGTCGGCTGGTCGAGGCGTCGGCGCTCCGCATGCCCCGACTCTGTCAGACCCGCCCGCCCCTGCGCAGGCGTTCGGCCGGGAGGTCGGCCGCGCGTCAGCGCACGGTGTGCCCGGTGGCGCGCAGGTGGTCCTTCACCTGGCCGACGGTGAGCTGCCCGAAGTGGAACACGCTGGCGGCGAGGACGGCGTCGGCGCCCGCGTCGGCGGCGGCGGCGAAGTGCTCGACGACCCCGGCCCCGCCGGAGGCGATGAGCGGGATCCGGACCTCGCGCCGGACGTCGCGCAGCATGTCGAGGTCGAAGCCGGCCTCGGTGCCGTCGGCGTCCATGGAGTTGAGCAGGATCTCCCCCGCGCCGAGCTCGGCGGCCCGCACGGCCCACGCGACGGCGTCGATGCCGGTCCCCCGGCGGCCGCCGTGGGTGGTGACCTCGTAGCCGGAGTCGGTGCGGGTGTCGCCGGTGACGCGCCGGGCGTCGACGGAGAGGGTGAGGACCTGGCTGCCGAACCGGTGGGCGATCTCGGCGATGAGCTCGGGCCGGGCGATGGCGGCCGTGTTGACGCCGACCTTGTCGGCGCCGGCGCGCAGCAGCTTGTCGACGTCGTCGGCGGACCGGACGCCGCCGCCGACGGTGAGGGGCACGAAGACCTCCTCTGCGGTGCGGCGGACGACGTCGTAGGTGGTCTCGCGGTCGCCGGAGGAGGCGGAGACGTCGAGGAAGGTGACCTCGTCGGCGCCCTCGGCGTCGTAGCGGCGGGCGAGCTCGACGGGGTCGCCGGCGTCGCGCAGGTTCGCGAAGTTGACGCCCTTGACCACGCGGCCGGCGTCGACGTCGAGGCACGGGATGACCCGGAGGGCGACGGACACGCTCACTCCCCTTCCGGCGCTTCCGTGGCGCCCGTGTCGTCGCCGTCGGCCGCGGGGGCGCGGGTGGCGAGGAGGTCGATGACGAAGACGATGGTCTGCCCCTGGAGCTCCTCGCTCTGGGTGGCACCGAGGGCGTAGGACGGCGGGACGACGACCATGACCTGGCTGCCGACGGTCTGCTCGACGAGGGCCTCGGACCAGGCGGGGACGTCGTCGAGCGGGAACGTGTTGGGGCTTCCGTTGGTCCAGGTGGAGTCGAAGGCCTCGCCGGTGGACCACACGAAGCCGGTGTACTGGACGGTGATGACGTCGCCCTCGGCGACCTGGGCGCCGGTGCCGCGCAGGAGCGGCTGGACGACGAGGTCGGACGGCGGCTCGGTGCCGGTGGGCGCGAGGGACGGGGCGCCGTCGTCGTCGAGGGTGACGGCGGGCATGCCCTCGCGCGGGGCGACGGGCTCGCCGGCGGCGCGGATGGGCAGGACGTCGAGCACGGTGACGGTCGGGTAGGACGAGGCGCTGGCGTCGGAGGCGGGGCTCAGCTGGAGGAGGCGCGCGCCGACCTTCTGGCCGGACAGGGTGGCGTACAGGTCCTTGCCGAGGTCCTCCTCGGTGAGGAGCCGCGGGGTCGGGCTGGAGGTGTACGACTCCTTGACGAGGGAGGCGTCGGCGGCGTCCTCGAGCCAGAAGTCGAGCAGGACGGGTCGCCCCTCCACGAGGTCGGGCCCGGTGCCGGGCCAGACGACCTCGTGGCTCGACTCGGTGATGCTGAGCGGGGTGCGGTAGGTGACGGTGGGGGCGGCGCCGGCGTCGCCGGTCACGACGACCTCCGGCGGTTCCGGCTCCTGCGCGGAGCAGGCCGCGAGCAGCAGCATCGCCGCGGCGGCGCAGGCGGCCACGAGTCGTCGCACGTCGTTCCTTCCGAGGGTCCTGCAAGGTGCGCGCCCACTGTACGGGTCCCGGCACCCCCCTCCGGACGCCCCCTCGGTCGGGTCCGGTGAAGACCCGGCGGGGCCGCGGTCACATGGACTCGATGAGCCGCTCCACCCGGTCGTCGACGTTGCGGAAGGGGTCCTTGCACAGGACGGTGCGCTGGGCCTGGTCGTTGAGCTTGAGGTGGACCCAGTCGACGGTGTAGTCGCGCCGGGCCTCCTGGGCGGCCTGGACGAACTCGCCGCGGAGCTTGGCGCGGGTGGTCTGCGGGGGCACGGAGGTGGCCTCGAAGACCTCGACGTCGGTGGTGACGCGCTCGACGAGCCCGCGCTGGGCGAGCAGGTTGTACAGGCCCTCGGTGCGGGAGATGTCGTGGTAGGCGAGGTCCATGCGCGCGACGCGGACGTCGGACAGGTCGAGGCCGTGCTTGGCGCGGTACCGCTCGATGAGCCGGTACTTGATCACCCAGTCGAGCTCGCGCTCGACGAGGGACAGGTCGCCGGTGCGCAGGGCGCGCAGGCCGCGCTCCCAGAGCTCGAGCACCTGCTTGACCTCGGGGGTGACGTCGGTCTCGGCGGCGACCCAGTCCTGGACGCGGCCGAGGTACTCCTCCTGGAGGTCGACGGCGGTGACGGTGCGTCCGCTCACGAGGGTGACGGGGTGCATGCCGGTGACGTCGTGGCTGATCTCGCGGATGGCCCGGATGGGGTTCTCGAGGGTGAGGTCCCGCATGGGCAGCCCGGCCTCGACGAGCCGCAGGACGAGGTCGGTGGAGCCGACCTTGAGCATGGTGGTCGTCTCGGACATGGAGGAGTCGCCGACGATGACGTGCAGCCGGCGGTAGTGCTCGGCGTCGGCGTGCGGCTCGTCGCGGGTGTTGATGATGGGCCGGGACCGGGTGGTGGCCGAGGAGACGGACTCCCAGATGTGGTCGGCGCGCTGGGACAGGCAGAAGACGGCGCCGCGCGGGGTGGCGAGGACCTTGCCCGCGCCGGTGAGGATCTGCCGGGTGATGAGGAACGGCACGAGGACGTCGGACAGCCGGGAGAAGTCGCCCTGCCGGCGCACGAGGTAGTTCTCGTGGCAGCCGTAGGAGTTGCCGGCGGAGTCGGTGTTGTTCTTGAACAGGTGGATGCGCCCGGAGAGGCCCTCGTGCTCGAGCCGCTGCTGGGCGTCGGCGACGAGGCCCTCGAGGATCCGCTCCCCCGCCCGGTCGTGCGTGACCAGCTGGCGCCAGTCGTCGCACTCGGCGGTGGCGTACTCGGGGTGGGAGCCGACGTCGAGGTAGAGGCGGGAGCCGTTGCGCAGGAAGACGTTCGACGAGCGGCCCCACGCGACGACCTTGCGGAACAGGTAGCGCGCGACCTCGTCGGCGGACAGGCCGCGGCCGTCCTCGGCGGCGCAGGTGACGCCGTACTCGGTCTCCAGGCCGAAGATGCGTCGGTCCATGGGCTGGCTCCTCAGGGCAGGTCGGGTGCTGCGGCCGAGCCCAGCAGGTCCTCGAGGACCACGCCGGACAGGCGCCGGAACGCGCGGCGCGGGCGCGTGCGGTCGAGGACCGCGACCTCGAGCTGGGCGGCGGGGATGACGCGGCGGTCGTCCTCGTCGGCCCCGTCGGCGGGCGCGCCGAGCACCCGGACGGCGAGCTGGAGCACGGCGGCGAGGGGCATGCCGGGCGTCCAGGCGCCGGCGACCTCCTCGCGCAGGCGCTCGGCCTGCCCGCCCATGACGACGAAGCCGCGCTCGTCGGCGACGGAGCCGTCGTAGGACAGCCGGTAGATCTGGTCGGTCGCGGCGTCGACGCCGACCTCGGCGACGACGATCTCGACCTCGAGCGGCTTGGACTCGGTGGTGAAGACGGTGCCGAGGGTCTGGGCGTACGCGTTGGCGAGGCCACGGGCGTTGACGTCGCGCCGGTCGTAGGAGTAGCCGCGCAGGTCGGCGTACCGGACGCCGGCGACGCGCAGGTTCTCGAACTCGTTGTACTTGCCGACCGCGGCGAACGCGATGCGGTCGTAGATCTCGGAGACCTTGTGCAGCGCGCGGGACGGGTTCTCGGTGGCGAAGGCGATGCCGTCCTCGTAGGCCAGGACGACGACGGAGCGGCCGCGGGCGATGCCCTTGCGCGCGTAGTCGGCCCGGTCCTTCATCAGCTGCTCGGGCGAGACGTAGAACGGCATGCTCATCGCGTCGGCTCCTCCTCTGCCCGGGCGCGGGCGTGCTGCTCGGCGCGGTCGGCCAGGACGCGGGCCACCACCTCGCCGAGGTCGTCCTGGGGCACCCGGAGGTAGCCGGCGGCGGTGACGGTGGCGACGACGGGCCAGATCCGCCGGGACGTGTCGGGACCCCCGGTGGCGGAGTCGTCGTCGGCGGCGTCGACGAGGGCCTCGACGGCGACGCGCACGGCGTCGGCGGCGTCGAGCCCGGGCCGCCAGAGCTTCTTGAGGGAGCCGCGGGCGAACACGGAGCCGGAGCCGACGCTGTGGTGCTGGTGCTCCTCGTACCGGCCGCCGGTGACGTCGTAGGAGAAGATCCGCCCGGCGCCCCGGTCGAGGTCGTAGCCGGCGAACAGCGGGACGACGGCGAGGCCCTGGAGGGCGAGGCCGAGGTTGCCGCGGATCATCGTGGCGAGCCGGTTGGCCTTGCCGTCGAGGGAGAGCAGGGTGCCCTCGATCTTCTCGTAGTGCTCGAGCTCGAGCTGGAACAGCCGGACGAGCTCGACGGCCAGCCCCGCGGTGCCGGCGATGCCGACGGCGGAGTAGTCGTCGGCGGGGAACACCTTCTCGATGTCCCGGGAGGCGATCTGCGAGCCCATGGTGGCGCGCCGGTCGCCGGCCATGACGACGCCGCCCGTGAAGGACAGCGCGACGATGGTGGTCGCGTGCGGGGCGCTCGCGCCGGGGCTCACGTCACCGACGGGCAGCGGGGTGCGGCGCCCGGGCAGCAGGTCCGGGGCGTGCTGGGCGAGGAAGTCGACGAAGGAGGACGACCCGGGGGTGGTGAACGCCCCGGGCAGCCGCCCCGCCGGGATCAGCGGGTCCGTCGGCACGCGTCACTGCCCGCCCTTCTGCACGAACCCGCGCACGAACTGCTCGGCGTTGGTCTCGAGGACGTCGTCGATCTCCTCGAGGAGGGCGTCGACCTCGGCGTCGCGCTGCTGCGCGGCGGCGTTCACCTGCTCGACGTCGGGCCCGTCGACCGGCTCGTCGTCCTCGCGACGGTCCCGAGCGCGCTCCTGACCAGCCATGTGCACCTCCGGCGGTAGTCGGGCACGGGCCGCGCGCGCTGGGCGTGCGACCCGCAGTGCCACCACCCTAGGCCCTGGTCGGCGCGCATTCCCGTGCGGGCCGGGCGCGTCGCGGCGCCGCGCGCCGTGGCAGGTCAGGAGCCGAGCGCCGCCAGGAGGCTCGCGACGTCCGGGGAGGACTCGAGCAGGTCCTGGACGTGCGCCCGCGTGCCGCGCAGCGGGTCCCGCATGGGCACGCGCTGGAGGGTGGGCGCCCCGGGGACGTCGAAGACGACGGAGTCCCAGCTGGCCGCGGAGACGTGGGCGCCGAACCGGGCGATGGTGCGGCCGCGGAAGTACGCGCGGGTGTCCTCGGGCGGGGCGGTGACGGCGGCGCGCACGTCCTCGTCGGTGACGAGGCGCTCGACGGCGCCGGCGTCGACGAGGCGGTGGTACAGCCCGCGCTCGGGGCGCACGTCGGACCACTGGAGGTCGACGGCGGCGAGACGCGGGTGGTCCCAGTCGAGGTGGTCGCGGCGGCGCAGGCCCTCGAGGAGCCGCATCTTGGCCAGCCACTCGACCTCGCGGGCGCACGACGCCGGGTCGGTGGCGAGCCGGTCGAGCAGGGAGCCCCACCGGGCGAGGACGTCGGCGGTCTGGGCGTCGGGTCCGTCGCCCCCGACGGCGGAGCGGCCGAGCGCGGTCCGCACGGCGGCGAGGTACTCCTGCTGGATCTCGATGGCCGTGAGCAGCCGCCCGTCGGCGAGGTGCAGCCTGCGGGTCAGGGTGAGGTCGTGGCTGACGGCGTGGACGGAGCCCACGGGGTCGGCCAGGGCGAGGCGGTCGAGGGTGCGGCCGAGGTCGGCGGCGGAGCCGTCGGCGATGCGCTCGATCAGCCACAGGACGAGGGAGGTCGTGCCGAGCTTGAGGTAGGTCGGGACCTCGAGCTGGTTGGCGTCGCCGATGATGACGTGCAGCCGCCGCCACTTGTCGGGGTCGGCGTGCGGCTCGTCGCGGGTGTTGACGATGGGGCGGCGCAGGGTGGTCTCGAGACCGACCTCCGCCTCCATGTAGTCGGCGCGCTGCGAGAGCTGGAAGCCGGCCTCCTCGCCGCGCTGGCCGATGCCGACGCGCCCGGCGCCGGTGAACACCTGCCGGGTGACGAGGAACGGGGTGAGCCGCGCGGCGAGGTCGACGAACGGGACGGACCGTTCCACGAGGAAGTTCTCGTGGGTGCCGTAGGTGGCGCCCTTGCCGTCGACGTTGTTCTTGTACAGCGCGACGTCGGGCAGGGCCGGGGTGGACGCCAGCGCGCGGACGGAGGCGAGCATGACGAGCTCCCCCGCGCGGTCCCACCGGACGGCGTCCAGGGGGTTGGTGACCTCGGGCGAGGAGTACTCGGGGTGCGCGTGGTCGACGTACAGCCGGGCGCCGTTGGTGAGGATGACGTTGGCCGCGCCCGGGTCCTCGTACTCCTCGACGAGCGACCGGGCGACCTCCTGCGGGCCGTCGGCCGAGGCGCCGGGGGCGGCGCCGCCGGACACGGACCCGTCGCCCGAGGGAGCGGGGCGGGCGGGGTCGTCGGTGAGCAGCGACGGGTGCGCGGCGGCCCGCTGCAGGTGGAAGCCGCGGGCGTCCTGCAGGGGGTCCTCGTCGTCGTAGTCCCACCGGGCCTTGGCGCGACCGCCCTGGCGGGCCGCGGCGTGCACGGCGACGACGTGGCTGGACAGGAGCATCGGGTTGGCGGTCGGGCGGCCGGGCTGCAGCACGCCGTACTCGGTCTCGATCCCCATCACGCGGCGCACGGTCACGCGGCCCACCCTATGTCGGGGCCGGTGGTCGGCGACGCCGCGCGCGGGTGGACCCCTCCGCACCGCCACGCCCGGGCGTGTGCGTGCGGAGGGATCCGCTCGCGGCTCCGGTCGGGTCAGCCGTTGCCGCCCGGTCGGGCGCCGCCCTGCCCGCCGGCGCCCTGCCCGCCGCCCGGCATGCCGCCGCCGCCCATCCCGGCCGTGTGCTCGCCCGCGGTGACGGTGAGCACCTCGGTCGCGCCCGAGGCGTCGCCCGACGCGGTGTAGCCCTCGACCGCGTCGCCGGTCGCCGTGGCACCCGAGACGACGGTGTACTGCTCCCCCGCCGTGAGGCCTGCGGCCGAGATGACGAGCGAGGTGATCTGCTTCGCGGGGGTGAAGGTCGCGACGACGGTGCCGTCGGCGTCGACGACGGCGAGGGTGGTGCCCGCGGCCTGCGCGCTGTCGAACGTCGCGGACACCCAACCCTGCCCGTCGGTGCCCGGCGCCATGGCCATGCCGGAGGAGCCCGCGGCGACGAGGGTGCCGCCGGTGACGGACGGCGTGCTGTCGGCGTCGATCGCGCCGTTGCCGTCGTTCGTCGGCCCGTTCACGACGACGGTGCCGCCGGACATCGTGAGGGTGCCGTTGGCGTCCAGGCCGTCGCCGCCCGCGTCGACCGCGACGGTGCCGCCGGTGATCGTGAGGCTGGCGGTGCCCGTGGACTCGCCGCCGGGTCCGGCCCAGTCGCCCTGGGCGTCCTCGGTGGACCCCGCGGCGCTGCTCGCGGCGTTGATCCCGTCGTCGGAGGCCACGACGGTGATGTCCCCGCCGGCGAGGGTGACCGCCTCGGCCTCCAGGCCCTCGTACGAGGTCAGCACGTCGACCGAGCCGCCGGTGACGTCGAGCGCCGCGTCGGCGTGCACGCCGTCGTCCCCGCTGGACAGGGTCAGGTCGCCGTCGGTGATCGACACGATGCCGTTGGAGTGCACGGCGTCGTCGGCGGAGTCGACGGTCACCGTGCCGCCGCCGACGACGACGCTCGCGGAGCCCTTGACGCCCTTGGTGGAGGTCTCGTCGGTCGGCTCGGTGCCGCTCCCGCCGCCCGCGGTGACGTCGAGGGTGCCGCCGGTGACGACGACGTCGGTCTCGGCGTCCACGCCGTCGCCCTCGGCGGCGACGGTCAGGTCACCGCCGGAGACGACGACGAACCCCGCGGTCACGTCGCTGTCGTTGTCCGCCTTGAGGCCGTCGCCCCCCGCGGTGACGTCGAGGGTGCCGCCGGAGACGACGAGGTAGTCCTTGCCGCGGATGCCGTCGTCCACGGAGTCGACGGTGATCTGCCCGGACTCGATCACCAGGCCGTCCTTCGACGCGATGCCGTCGTTCGCGTTGCCGGTGACGGTGAGCGCGCCGTCCCCGGTGATCGTGAGGTCGGCGGTGCTGAACAGGGCGGCGTTCGGCGCGTCCTCCGCGTCGGCGTCGGCGTAGGTCGCGGCGTCGGTCAGCGCGTTGCTGGAGCCGTCGGCCAGCTCGACCACCGCGGAGCCCGCGCTGCTGATCACGAGCGGGGCGCCGGTGGACGAGGTGATGTCCGCGCCGTCCAGCACGAGGTGCACGACGGCGTCGCCGGCGTCGACGACGACCTGGCCGTCGTCGAGGGTGCCGGTGACCGTGTAGGTGCCGCCGGCGGTGATCGTGACGACCGACCCGTCGACCGTGACGCCCTCGGCGTCGGACGTGGCGGTGCCGCCGTCGAGCGTGATCGTGCCGGTGGCGGTGCCGGCGTCCGCGACCTCGTGCACGTCGGCGTTCGCGGCGAGCACCTCCGCGGCGGTGGCCCCCGCGGCGACGTCGGTGACGGTGGTGCTGGTCGCGCCGGCGGCGTCGGACGAACCGGAGCTCGTGCCCGCCACGGCGTCGTCGGTGCAGCCGGTGAGCAGCAGGCCGATCAGGACGGCGGGGGCTGCGAGGGCGGTGATCACGTGGCGGGGTCGGCGCACGGTGGGCTCCTTCGTGGGGATCGGGGTCGCGTGGGTGGTCGTGGGTCGCGCGGATCGGGACCGCGCGAGGCCGGCCCGGCGGGTCGGGCGAGTCGGGAGGGACAGGCGGGTCAGGCGGGTCAGGCGGCGAGCGTGTGGCGCAGGGTGCGCCGCCACGGCCGGCCGCCGAGGGCGGGGTCGAGGACGACCAGCCCGGTCGCGTACTTGGAGATGCGGCTGGGCCGGTGGCCGAGGGCCCACAGGGCGCGGTCGGCGGCGGACGCCCCGGCGACGCTCTTGGTCTCGACGACGGCGTGCCCGGGCACGGCCGCGACGGACCGCGCGCCCAGCCACTCGAGCCCCGTGTCGACGGTCAGCCGCGCGCCGTCCGGGAGGTGCAGGGTCCGGCGCCGGTACTGGGTGGTGAGGGTCGGCGCGAGCAGCGGCTCGGCGCCGTCCCCGGCGGGCGCCAGGTCGACGCCGTGGGCGCGCAGGGTGCCGACGACGAAGCCGAGCGCGTCGCCGACGTCGTCGCGGGAGCGGACGTCGTGCTCGCGCCGCTCCTTGACGGTGGTGCCGCGGGGCCCGCGGGTCTTGACCTCGAGCCAGCAGCCGCCGGTGTCGGTGTACGTGCGGGTGCGGACCTTGTACCGGCGGCGCCGGCGGCCCGCGGCGAGGTGGTACGCGTCGAGGTCCGGGGTGTCGAAGTACACCGACTCGTACCCGAAGGCGTCCCGGCCGGCGATGACGAGCCGGCGGGTGCCGACCGGCAGGGCCGCGACGAGACCGGGCAGGGCGGCGAGCGGGAGGACGTACTTGCGGTCGACCCGTGTCTGGAGCGCGGCGGTGGCCTGGAGCTCGTCGAGGTCGATCACGGGGAGCTGCGCGAGGTCGGCGAGGTGCGGCACGGTGGCGACGGGCGCGACGCCGGCGGCGGTGCGCGGGCCCCGCGACGCGTTCAGGGCGGGCACGGCGACGCCCGCGACCTCGGGCCCGGGGCCGGTCACCGTGCGACCCCGGACAGCGCCGACCCGACCCGCGCCGGGTCGTCGGCGAGCGCGGAGCTCGCGGGCGCGGCGCCCCCGCGGCGGTCGGACGGCGTCGCCCGCGTCCGGACCCGCGGGCCCGCCCCGCCCCGCGCACCGGTGGGCGGCGCGGCGTACCGCACGTCCACGACGGTGGTGTCGTCGACGAGGTCGAGCCGCTGGACGGTCGCGCCGTGCACCCGGGCACCGAGCAGCTGCTCGAGGTGCGCGACGAGGGCGGCGTGGTCGCCGAACGCCCGGTCGACGACGACGACCTGCTGCCGGTACCCGCGCAGCAGCCGGGGGTGGTCCCCGGCGTACAGCGCGACCAGGACCATCGCCATGAGCACGAGCGCCAGCGCCCCGAGGGACGAGCCGAGCCCCCCGATCAGGCCGAGCGCGAGGGCCGCGAAGTAGTACGCGACCTCGCGCTGGTCGATCTCGGAGGACCGCAGCCGGATGATCGACAGGACCCCGAACAGGCCGAGCCCGAGCCCCGCGCCGACGGTGCTCGTCGACAGGGCGCCGGCGACGGCGAGGACGCCGACGTTGACGCCGAGGAACGCGACGACGAGGTCGCGCCGGCGGTGCCGGGGGAAGTAGAGGGCGAAGGTCAGGACGGCGATCGCCACGAGATCGGCGGCGAACAGGACGGCGGCAGGCATGGGCACCTCGCGGGTCGGGGATGAACGCCCGGTGAACCGGGTGCATCCATCAAGCCGCGCGGTGCTGTGGGGTCCCTGTGCACGAGCAAGGCCCGCCGTCTGAGTCGACGGCGGGCCCCGGTCGGCGCGTGGACGCGGACCGCTACAGGTACTGCCCCGTGCTCTGCACGTTCTCGATCCGGCGCGAGGCCTCCTCGCCCTTCTTGTCCTGGACGATCGTGCGGATGAACACGATGCGCTCCCCCTTCTTGCCGGAGATGCGCGCCCAGTCGTCGGGGTTGGTGGTGTTCGGCAGGTCCTCGTTCTCCTTGAACTCGTCGACGCACGCGGTGAGCACGTGCTCGACGCGCAGACCGCGCTGGCCGGTCGCGAGGAGGTCCTTGATCGCCGACTTCTTCGCGCGGTCGACGACGTTCTGGATCATCGCGCCGGAGTTGAAGTCCTTGAAGTACAGGACCTCCTTGTCGCCGCTCGCGTAGGTGACCTCGAGGAACCGGTTCTCCTCGTTCTCGGAGTACATCCGCTCGACGGCCCGGGCGATCATCGCGTCGACGGCCGCGGCGGTGGAGCCGTGGTGCTCGGCGAGGTCGTCGGCGTGGATCGGCAGGTCCGGGGTGAGGTACTTGGCGAAGATCTCCCGCGCACCCTCGGCGTCGGGCCGCTCGATCTTGATCTTCACGTCGAGGCGGCCGGGCCGCAGGATGGCCGGGTCGATCATGTCCTCGCGGTTGGAGGCGCCGATGACGATGACGTTCTCCAGGCGCTCGACGCCGTCGATCTCGGCGAGGAGCTGCGGGACGATCGTGGTCTCGACGTCGCTGGACACGCCGGTGCCGCGGGTGCGGAACAGCGACTCCATCTCGTCGAAGAACACCACGACGGGGTGCCCCTGCGAGGCCTTCTCCCGCGCCCGGGAGAAGATCAGCCGGATGTGCCGCTCGGTCTCGCCGACGTACTTGTTGAGCAGCTCGGGGCCCTTGACGTTGAGGAAGTACGACTTGGCCTCGGTGACCTCCTCGCCGCGCGCGCGGGCGGACGTCGCGGCGAGCGAGTGCGCGACGGCCTTGGCGATGAGGGTCTTGCCGCACCCGGGGGGCCCGTAGAGCAGGACGCCCTTCGGCGGCTTGAGCCCGTGCTCGCGGAACAGGTCGGGGTGCAGGAACGGCAGCTCGACGGCGTCGCGGATCTGCTCGATCTGCGGGCCGAGGCCGCCGATGTCGGCGTAGTCGATGTCCGGCACCTCCTCGAGCACGAGGTCCTCGACCTCGGCCCGCGGGACGCGCTCGAACACGAAGCCGCTGCGGGCCTCGACGGTGAGGGCGTCGCCCACGCGGACGGAGCCGTCCAGCACCTGGCCGGCGAGCCGCACGACGCGCTCCTCGTCGCCCCGCCCGACGACGAGCGCGCGCTCGTGCCCGATGAGCTCCTTGACCGTGACGAGCTCGCCGACCTGCTCGTAGCCGCCGGCCTCGACGACGGTCAGCGCCTCGTTGAGCATGACCTCCTGGCCCGGCCGCAGCCGGTGGACGTCGATGGCCGGGCTGGCGCCGACGTGCATCTTGCGGCCCGACGACACGACGTCGACGGTGCCGTCCTCGCGCGCGGCGAGGAACGTCGCGAACGTGCCCGGGGGCTTCGCGAGGTCGTCGATCTGACGCTTGAGCTCGATGATCTGGTCGCGCGCCGCCACGAGCGCGTCCGACATGCGCTCGTTCTTGGCGGCCAGGAGCGCGAGCTCGCGCTGCAGGTCGCGGGCTGTCGGTTCCGTCATCGCCGGTACCTCCGATCGCGGGTCGACCTCACGGCGCTGTGGGGCTGTCGTGGGGAGACCCTAACCACACGTGTCAATCGCAGCCGGGACGCCCCGCCGCGGCGGTGCCGGGTCAGTCGGCCTCGGGTGCCTGGCCGACGTCGCGGCGGACCTTGCGCACCTTCTTGTCGGAGACGGCGCGCTCGCCGAGGGCCTCGGGGGTCCACTCGGCGTCGGGCACCTCCTGGAAGGACCTGCTGGTCACGACGTCGCCGACCTCGTCGACGAGCGCGGCCTCGCCCGGCTGGGAGCCCTTGGCGGGGCGGCGCTTGCGCAGCGGCGGCAGGACGCCGTCGGCGAGGCGGCGGGTGGTGAGCAGGAAGCCGGTGTGGCCGATCATCCGGTGCTGCGGGCGGACGGCGAGGCCCTCCAGGTGCCAGCCGCGGACCATCGACTCCCAGGCCTGCGGCTCGGTGTACCGGCCGTCGGCGCGCACGTCCTCGGCGAGCCGGGAGAGCTGGGTCGCGGTGGCGACGTAGGCGATGAGCACGCCGCCCGGGGCGAGGGCGGTGGCGACGGCGTCGAGGTTCTCCCAGGGCGCGAGCATGTCGAGGACGACGCGGTCGACCTCCCCCCGCGCCTCGGCGAGGGGCAGCACGTCGGACAGGTCGCCGACCGACAGCCGCCACGCGGGGTGCGGGCCGCCGAAGAAGGTCTCCACGTTGCCGCGGGCGATCGCGGCGAAGTCCTCGCGGCGCTCGATGGAGTGCAGCCGGCCGCCGTCGCCGACCGCGCGCAGCAGGGACATCGTGAGGGCGCCGGAGCCGACGCCGGCCTCGACGACGCGGGCGCCCGGGTAGATGTCGGCCATCGCGACGATCTGGCCGGCGTCCTTCGGGTAGACGACCGCCGCGCCGCGCGGCATCGACAGCGTGTAGTCGCTGAGGAGCGGGCGCAGCGCGAGGTACTCGACGCCGCCGCTGCTCGTCACGGTCGTGCCCTCGGGCGCGCCGATGAGCTCCTCGTGCCGGAAGTAGCCCTTGTGCGTGTGGAAGGTCGCGCCGGGCGCGAGCGTGATCGTGTGCAGCCGGCCGCGCGGGTCGGTCAGCTGGACGCGCTCCCCCACCCGGAGCAGGCCGCGACGCTGGTCGGCGCCCGTCGGCGTGGGGGCGGCGGCGGGCTCGGGCGCGGGGGTCTGCTCGGTCACGGGGGTCGATCCTAGGGGCGGAGCGCCGCCGCCACGTCCGCGCTACGCACGAGCGCGACGACCTGGCCGTCCCGGACGGCCGCCGCGACGGGCGAGAACCGGGACACCGCGGCGACCGCCTGGACGAGCTCGGGCCCGCGCAGCGCGGCGTCGACGACCGCCCCCGCGGGCAGCGTGACGGCGACGGCGGTGAGCGGGACGTGCGCCCGGTCCGCGGCGGGGACGGCGTTGGCCGCCTGCGGGTCGACGTACGCCGCGGGGCGACCGTCGGGGGCGAGGAGCACGACCGCGTCGGCACCGGTCTGCCCGCGGGCGGCGTCGGCCTGGGCCAGCACCGCGGTCGCCGGGACGCCGACGGCGCGGGTGCCCACGGAGCCGACGTGCAGCGCGTCGACGGCCCGCCCGGCGCGGGCGCCCTGGATCGCCGCCGAGGCCCCCGACCACAGGAAGGCGCCTACGAGGGCCGCCCAGGCGACGGCCCACAGGTCGGGGCTGCCGCCCCGCACCATCGGCAGCAGGATCACCCAGGCGGCGAAGCCCACCGCGAACACCCGGCCGACCCAGCCCGCGACGAGCGCGCCGCGCCGCCGGTCCCCCGTCGCGCCCCACACGATCGACTCGAGCACCATGCCGCCGTCGAGGGGCAGCCCGGGCACGAGGTTGAACAGCCCGACGAACGCGTTGCTGTAGGCGGCGGCGTACAGCACGAGCGCGGCGAGGCCGAACGGGTCGGCGATGCCGGCGACGAGCCAGAAGACCCCGGCGAGCACCAGGTTCGCGATCGGGCCGACGACGGCGACCAGCCCCTCGGTGAACGGCGTGATCCTCCCGTGGAACGCGGTGTGGCCGCCGATCAGCGTCAGGGCGTACTCGCGGACCTGGAGGCCGCGGGCGCGGGCGGTGAGGCCGTGGGCGAGCTCGTGGACGAGGACGGACAGCAGGAGCAGCAGCCCGACGACGAGCGCCACCACGTAGGTCGACCCCGTGCCGAGCCCCGGGGCGCGGTACCGGACCGAGGGGGCGAACACCAGGGCGATGACCGCCACGACGAGCAGGCTGCTCGGGCTCAGGACCACCGGTGTCCCCGCCACGCGCCCGACGACCCAGCCCCGCGTTCTCTCTGCCACGGGGGAAGGCTACGTGGCCGGGCCGTGCGACCCGTGCCGACGGGCGCTCGGGCGTCCGGGGCCGCGCGGCGCGGGGCGCCGGGCGTGTCGGTGGTGGCGCCTAGGCTCGTCACCGTGACGACCACCGACCCGCAGCTGCTCGCCCCCGTGTCCGCCGACGGCGCCGACGCCGGCGACGTCGAGGTTGCGCCCGAGCCGCGGGTGCCGGGTCTGTCGCCGTCGCGCGCCAACGACTTCCAGCAGTGCCCGCTGCTGTTCCGGTTCCGGGTGGTCGACAAGCTGCCGGAGCCGCCCAGCCTCGCCGCCGCCCGCGGCACGCTCGTGCACACGGTGCTGGAGCGGCTGTACGACCTCCCGCTCGGCGAGCGCACCCCCGCGGCCGCGCACGGACTCGTGCCCGCCGCGTGGGACGCGCTGCTGGAGCGGTCGCCCGAGGTGCTGACGATGTTCGCCACGGACGACGAGCGCGAGGCCTGGCTCGGCACCGCCCGCCTGCTGCTGGACACGTACTTCACGCTGGAGGACCCGAACCGGCTGCAGCCCGGCGACCGCGAGCTCGCGGTGCGGACGCTCATGGAGGACGGCCCGCAGCTGCGCGGCATCGTCGACCGGATCGACGTCGCCCCCGACGGGGCGCTGCGGGTGGTCGACTACAAGACCGGGAAGTCGCCGAACCCCGGCTTCGAGGGCTCGGCGCTGTTCCAGATGCGGTTCTACGCCTACGTGCTCTGGCGCGAGCGCGGCGTGCTGCCCAAGCTGCTGCAGCTCGTCTACCTCGGCGACGGGCAGATCCTCCGGCACGCGCCGTCCGAGGCCGAGATGCGGACCCTGGAGCTGCGGCTGCGCTCGCTGTGGGCGCAGGTCGAGGAGGCGGCGCGCACGGGCGAGTGGCGGCCCCGGAAGTCCCGGCTGTGCGACTGGTGCGCGCACCGCGCGGTGTGCCCCGCCTGGGGCGGGACGCCGCCGGAGGTGCCCGAGGGCGCCGTGGAGCGGGCGATCGGGATCGCGCCGGCGGCGCAGGCGTCCTGACCCCCGTCGGGCGCGAGCGGGCCCGGCACCGCGATGCCCGGGGCCCCTGGCGCTGCGCTAGGGCTGGCGGCGCGCCGCCAGCACCGGGGCCAGCGCGGCGACCAGCCGGCGCGCTGACAGGCCATCGGGGTCGTGGTCCGGGTTGTGCTCGACGAGCGTCATCCCCGCGAACCGCGGGTCCGCCACGAGCGGCTCGAGCACCGCGACGAGCACGTCGAGCGTGAGCCCCCGGCCGTACTGCGGGACGTCGGCGCCGGGCAGCAGCAGCGCGTCGAGGACATCGACGTCCACGTGGACCAGGAACGGGCGACCGCCCGGCCCGGTGACCGCGGCGAGCGCGCGGGCGGCCGCTCCGTCGGGGTCGGCGGCCACGTCGGCGGCCGGGATCCGTGGGCTCGGCACGACGCCGTGCACGTCCTCGTCGTCGTCGGCGAACCCCACGAAGCACAGCGCGTCCGCGTCGAGCAGCGGCCGGCGCCCTCCCAGGCCGGCGAGCGCGTCGACCGTCCCCGGCAGGTCGAGCAGGTGCGCCACGCCCATCGAGTCGAGGATCGGCTCCTCGGGGTGGTCGGCGGGCAGCTGCAGGTCCTGACCGCCGTCGACGTACACCAGCCCGACGTCGCCGTGCGCCGCCACGGCCGCGGCGACGAGCGGGATCGCCAGCGTGCACTCGCCGCCGAGCACGAGCGGCGTCTCCCCCGCGGCCAGCACGCCGGCGAGCGCGTCGCGGGCGTCCCGGAGCACCGCGGCGACGCCGTCGACGTCGTGCGGCGCAGGGGGCCGCGGCGCGGTGGGGTCCGGTCGCGGCGTGCCCGACGCGCGCCACCGCGCGACCGGCCGGTCGCCGTGGTCGGTGACCGACGCGCCGGCGGAGGCCAGGGCGTCGACGAGGCCGGCGGCCCGCAGCGCGGCAGGACCCTTCTCGAGGCCGGGCCAGTGCGCCGCCCGGCTCGACGGCACGCCGAGGACGCCCCAGTGCCGGTCGCGGCCCGCCGTCATGGCACGACCGTAGGGCCGGGGGTCGCCGCCGGCCTGGTCGGGTCCCGTCGGCCGGCCGCGCAGCCCCGCGTGCGGGCGTCGCCGCCCCGCCGGATCAGCCCAGCAGGTCGAGCACCGCGCCCGAGCGGATCCGCGTGAAGTCGTCGATCGACACGTCGGCCAGCGACCCGGTCTTGTTCAGCCCGTCGATGTCGGGCAGCTCGCGGAACACCTCGACGGCGAGCACGCGCGCCCCGGCGGCCACGCCGGACGTGATGCCGGTCGGCGAGTCCTCCACGACCACGCAGTCCGCGATGTCGACGCCCAGCCGCTCGGCCGCGAGCAGGTACGGCTGCGGGTCCGGCTTGGGGCGCTCGACCTCGTCGCCGGCGACGACGGTGGCGAACACGCCCGCGACCCGCGCGAACGGCTCGGCGAGCTCGGTGTAGGACGAGGTCACCAGCGCCTGCGGGACACCGGCAGCGGCCAGCGCCGCGAGCAGCTCGCGGCCGCCCGCCTGCCACGGGGTGTCCTCGGCGACGGCCGCGGCGACCCGCTTGTTGAGGAAGTCGACGATCTCATCGACGCTCAGGCCGACGCCCCGGTCCTGCAGGATCTGGCCGGAGACCTTCATCGGGTTGCCGACGAGGGTCAGGCCGTCCTCGTGCGTCCAGGTGCCGCCCCAGGACTCGACCAGCTCGGTCTCGGCCGCCATCCAGAGGGGCTCGGTGTTGACCAGGGTGCCGTCCATGTCCCAGAGGACGGCGGCGGGCAGGGCGGGTCGGGCGTCGTTCACGGCGTGCGGCTCCGGGGTCGTGCGGGTGGTGTGCTGCCCTCGACGGTACCCGGGGTCGGTGAACGGGGGTGAACGGCGGGTGTCGCTACTCCCCGACCGCGCCGTCGACCGCCTCGCGCAGCAGGTCGGCGTGCCCGTTGTGCCGGGCGTACTCCTCGATCATGTGGGTGAGGATCCACCGCAGGTGCGGGGTGCGGCCGTCGGGCCAGGCGCGCGCGGCCGCCGCCGCGAGCCCGCCCGCCGCGAGGGCCGCCGCGACGTCCGCGCGGGACCGCTCGACGGCCGCGCGCCAGAGCGCGCGGAGCTCCTCCGGGTCGTCCTCCGCGGCGGGGTGCCACTCCCAGTCCCGGTCCGCCGACCAGTCGACGGAGGCCCACGGCTCGGCCCGGTCGCGCCCGTGCAGCGCCCGGGAGAACCAGTCGTCCTCGACGTACGCGAGGTGCTTGAGCAGGCCGCCGAGCGTCATGGTCGACGCGCCGACGGTGGCGGCCAGCCCGGCGGCGTCGAGCCCGCGGGTCTTCCACTCCAGGGTGGCGCGGTGGAAGTCGAGGAAGCCGAGCAGGGTCTGCACCTCGTCGCCGTCCGGGACGGGCTCGGTGCGGCCTTCCCCGTCCACCACCGGCGCGAGGTCCGCGACCGGCTCGGCCGGGATGTCGAGCTCGCGGGCCGCGGCGGAGATCCGCCGGGCGAGGTCGAGGTCGCGGTCGGTCAGCCCGGCGACGTCGTGCGAGACCAGGTGCACGCCGACGGCGGGGTACCGCAGGTCGACGTCCGGGTGGTGGTCGGCCGCGTCGGCGAGCTCGCCGATCGCGTCGACCAGCTCGACCCCGGCCGCGAACGACCCCGTGCGGAACCGCGCGTGCACGCCGTCCGGTCCGACCCGCCAGTCGGCGACGCCGTCGGCCGCCCGGAACTCCTCCGCCGTGATCCGCCCGCCCATGCGGCCCACGCTAGCGGCGCGGGGGTCGGCCGTCGCCCCCCGGCGGGACGGCCCGCCTGCGGCCCGTCCCACCGGGACCGCTGCCGGTCACCCCCAGTCGTCGACCCAGAGGTCGTGCGGCTGCGGCCGCCCTCGCCCGGTCTCGACGAGCTCGCGCAGGCTGAGCAGGAACGTCGCCCACTTGGTGCTGCAATGGTGCAGGAACTCGACCGGCTCGGCCCAGCCCTCGTGCGTGAACAGCACGACGGTCACGTCCCCGGACGCCCGCAGCCGGAAGTCGACGTGCGTGCCGACCCACTCCGCGGGGCCCTGCGCGACCCGCCAGCGCACCCGCGCCCCCGGGACGGCGTCGACGACCTCCACGACGTAGGGCTCGTCGGCGCCGCGGAAGGCGAGCTCCAGCCGCCCGCCGGGACCCCCGTCGCCGTGGGTGTCCGTGGTCCACCATCCCGCGACGCCCTCGGCCGTGGCCAGCGCCTCGTACACGTCCGCCGTCGCGGCGCGCACGCCGAGCCGGTGCCGGATGTCGACCATGTCAGTCCTCCTCCGTCGTCGCCGCCGGCGGCCGCGCGACCGCCGGTTCGTCCTGCTCCTGCGCGTCCCGCTCCCGCTGGATCGCCTCGGCGATCCCGGCGATCCGCCGCAGGCGCGCGTCCCAGGTGCGCCCGACCGCGTCGAGCTGCGCGGCCGCCCGGGCGAGCTGGGCGTCGTCCACGCGATACCGCCGCTCCCGGCCCTCGGTCACGCCGTGCACGAGGCCGGCGCGGTCGAGGACCGCGAGGTGCTTGGCGACTGCCTGCCGGGTGACCGGCACCGCCGCGCTGAGGCTCGTGGCGGTGCCGCCGCCGTCGGCGAGCAGCGCGTCGAGCAGCCGCCTCCGGGTCGGGTCGCCGACCGCGGACCACAGGGCGTCGTCGACGCTCACGGCGCGACCGCCAGCCGGTCGAGGTACGCCGCCAGCCGCGGGACGAAGTGGTCCCAGCCCTGGACGTGGTCCGCGTACCGCTCCTCCAGGACGGCGACCTCCCAGCCCCGCTCGCGGAACCCGGTCTCGGTCAGCGTGAGCCGCGTGCCGGTGGCGGTGGGCTCCAGGGCGAAGGTCACCAGCAGCGACGTCGCCGCCGTGGCCGCCTCGCCGGGACCGTGCGTCCAGCGGAACGAGAACGTGCGCGGCGGGTCGGCCTCGACGACGGTCAGCCGCTCGACGACGGCACCCGCCTCGCCGCGCCGCCCGAAGACGAGCTCGCCCTCGGCGCCGGCGACGGGCTCGCCGAGCACGGCGTCGTCCGGCCACCACTCCCGGAGGTGCTCGGGCCGGCTCACGACCTCGTACACGACCTCCGGGGTCGCGGCGACGTGGATCTTCCGCTCGATGGTGCCCGGCTCGGTGTCTCGGCGTTCCACGGTGCCTCCTCGCATCGGATGCAACATTTGGTTGCACGTCAGCGTAGGACCAGCGCGCACGACGCGCAACTCGTGGTTGCGGTCCGGCCAGCGCCGTGCGCGCTCCGAGGGGCATCGCGGCGCGGTCCCGGGGACGATGGGGCGATGGCCTCCCCCGCGCCGCGCCGCGCACCCCGCCTGCTCATCGCCCACGCGGCCGTCGTCGCCGTCGTGACCGTGCTGCTCGTCGTGCTCGCCTCGCGGCCGGTCGAGGACGCCAACATCGGCGCCGGGCTGGCGCTCCTCGCCACGCTGCCGTTCGGCCTGCCCTGGACCCTCGGCCTGCTGCTCGGTCCGACCACGTGGGCCACGGCCACGGTGGTGGCGCTGGCGGTCGGCTGCGCGTGGCTGAACGTCGTGCTGCACGCGCTGCTCCGGGTGCACCTGCGCCGGCGGGCCGCCGCCCGCACCGCCGGCGCGGACGCCGCCGCCTCGCGCTGAGCCCGGGCGGGCGGCCGACCGGTCCCCGCCGAGCCCCGCCCGCCGGGCGACGTCCCGGGTGCGTGGCGGCGCACCGCGGGCGACGCTGGGCACGATGACCGACCGCACCGCCCTCGACCCCGAGCCCGGACCGCCCCCCGCCGCCCGCCGCCTGCCCCGCTTCCGCGCCGTCGGCACGGCGACCTCGCGGTTCCTCGCCGCCCGGCCCTGGCTCACCCGCGCCGTCCGCACGACGGGTGCGGCGGTGATCGCCTGGGTCCTCGTGCGGTTCGTGCCCGGCCCGTGGAGCGACTACCCGTACTACGCCCCGCTGGGCGCGGTCATCGCCACCTCGGTGACGGTCCGGGGCACGACGCGGCGGTCGGTCCAGTCCGTCCTGGCCATCGCGCTGGGCGCGGTCGTCGCGCGGCTGGTCGACGCGCTCGACCTGCCGGGCGTCGCAGGGCTGGCGCTGGTGGTGCTCGTGGGGGTGCTGCTCTCCGGGTGGCGGCTGCTCGGCGACATGGGCTCGTGGGTCCCGACCGCGGCGCTGTTCGTGCTGATCATCGGGAACGCCGACCCGGTCGGGTACATCTCGGCCTACGTCGGGCTGACGCTGTTCGGCGCGCTCGTCGGCGTCGCTGTGAACCTCGTGGTCCCGCCGCTCCCGCTGACCCCGGCGGAGCGCTCGCTCGACCGGCTCCGGGCGGTCGCGAGCGAGCACCTCGACGCGCTCGCGGCGGCGGTCCGCGACGACGACGCGCCCCTGCCGCCGGACCGCCCGCTCCGGGCGGCGCGGGCCGATGCGCAGGCGGCGGTGGCCGACGCGCAGGAGGCGGCGCGCGGCAACTGGACCGCCCGGCACTACCGCTCCTGGCGGCAGCGGCAGGACCGGCACGCCGAGTCGATGGACGCCGCCGCCGTGGTGGCGCTGGACGTCCGGCGGGCTGTCGCGACGTCGCGGACCGTCGCCGCGACCGGTGCGACACCGCCCGAGGAGCGCGACGTGCACCTGCCGATCGCGGCGCACGCCGGCGACCAGGAGCGGGCCGACGCGGTCCGCGAGGGCACCGCGCGTGCGATCGAGGCCGGTGCAGCCCTCGTGCGGGCACTGCGGCCCGACGGCCCGGGTGCGGGCACGGAGGACGCCGACGACGCGGACCACGCGGCGGCGGAGCTCGCGCGGGCCCTCGACGACCTGCAGGAGGCGGTGGCGGCGGACCGCGCCACGGCCGCGGGCGCGACCCGGCCCGCCGACGGGGTCGTGGTGGCCCTGACGCCGCTGCTCACCGGCTGACGGCCGCCCACCGCCGCTGTCGCCCGTTCCCGGGTGGCCGACCGGGTCGGGTTCCCGGACGCGGGTGAACGGCGGGCGACGACTCGCCCACGGAACGGTGCCCCTGGTGCGTGACGGCGGGGTCGCGAGGACGGTGGGCGCCGTGGACGCTGCAACCGTCATCCTCGTGCTGGTGGTCGTCGTCGCGCTCGCGTTCGACTTCACGAACGGGTTCCACGACACGGCGAACGCGATGGCCACGTCCATCGCCACGCACGCGCTGCCCCCCAGGGCGGCCGTGACCCTCTCCGCGGTGCTCAACCTGGTGGGCGCCTTCCTCTCCGTCGAGGTGGCGCTGACCGTCACCAACGCCGTCGTGCGGATCCAGGAGCCCGACGGCGCCCCCAGCCCCGACCTCGTGCAGGACGGGGGCGAGGCGCTGCTGCTCATCGTGCTGACCGGGCTGGTCGGGGCGATCGTCTGGAACCTGCTGACCTGGCTGCTCGGCCTGCCGTCGAGCTCGTCGCACGCGCTGTTCGGCGGGCTGATCGGCGCGACGGTCGCCGGGCTCGGCTGGGGCGCGGTGCACTGGACGGGCGACGGCGGCGAGCCGGACGGGATCCTCGGCAAGGTCGTGGTCCCCGCGGTGGCGTCGCCCGTCATCGCGGGCGTGGTCGCGGCGACGGGCACCTGGTTCGTGTACCGGATCACCGTCGGCGTCGCCGCGCGGTACACCGAGCGCGGGTTCCGCTGGGGCCAGATCGGCTCCGCCTCGCTGGTGTCGCTCGCGCACGGCACGAACGACGCGCAGAAGACGATGGGCGTGATCACGCTCGCGCTCATCGCCTCCGGCCACTGGACCAGCACGACGGCGATCCCGCTGTGGGTCAAGGTCTGCTGCGCGCTCGCCATCGCGCTCGGCACCTACCTCGGCGGGTGGCGGATCATCCGCACGCTCGGCAAGGGCCTCATCGACATCGCCCCGCCGCAGGGCATGGCCGCCGAGACCGCCTCCGCCGCGACGATCCTGGTGTCCAGCCACCTCGGCCTGCCGCTGTCCACGACCCAGGTCACGACCGGGTCGGTGCTCGGCGCGGGCGTGGGCCGGCCGGGCGCCACCGTGCGGTGGCGCGTCGCGGGTCGGATGGGCGTCGCGTGGCTCATCACGATGCCCGCGGCCGGCCTGGTCGGTGCCGCGACGTGGTTCCTCGCGCACGTGCTGGGCGGCGGGGTGCTCGGAGCGGTCGCGGTGGTCCTGGTGCTGGTCGCGCTGAGCGCCGCGATGTACGTGCGGTCGCGGCGGGACGCCGTGCACGCGGGCAACGTCAACGACGACTGGCAGGAGCCGGCGCGCGAGCGCCGCCCGGCCACGACGGGAGGGGTGCGCTGATGCTGGCGACCGAGACGGGGATGCTCGGCCAGGTGCTGCTGGTGTCGCTGGTGCTGGGCGCCGGCCTGCCGATCCTGTTCGGGCTCGGCCTCCGGGCCTCGGCGTGGGGCGCGGGCGGCGACGCCGAGGAGCACGCCGCCGGGGAGGCGCCGCGTCCGCACCCGCTCGGGCGGCTCCTCGCGGTGCTGTGCTTCGCGCTCGCCGTGGCCGGGGTGGTGCTCGGCATCACCGTCGTCGTGGCGTCCGGGCTCGGCTACGAGGTGAGCCTCGGCGGCGGGCCGCTGCTGATCGAGAAGTCGTGAGGAGCGCGTCATGACCGGCACCGAGACGGGCGCCTGGCCCACGCGGGTGCTCCGCTGGCTGCGCGCGGGGTACCCCGCCGGCGTGCCCCAGCAGGACTACGTGGTGCTGCTGGGGCTGCTGCGGCGGTCCCTCACCGACGTCGAGGTGCACCAGATCGCGGGCGACCTCGCCGTGCTGGCCAGCCGCGGCGCGGAGATCACGACCGCCGACGTCGAGCGGATGGTCGGGGCGGCGACGCTCGACGCGGCGTCCGAGGAGGACGTGGCGCGGGTGTCGGCGCACCTCGCACGGGGCGGGTGGCCGCTCGCGGGGCCGGACGCACCCGGGTAGGTGCCCGCGCGACACCCCCGCCGAGCCGCGGCCGGAGGCCCACCCACCGGGCCGGAGGCGTCCGGTAGGTGGCAGCAGGAACCAGCCCGCGGGGGCTCCTCCCCCGGCTAGCGTGGCGGCATGTTCGAGCTCACGGCGACCTCGGTCGCGTTCGTCCTCGTCGCGTGGCTCGTGCCGGCCGCCGTCGTCGCGCTGGTCCTCTACGCGGTCGTGCGCCGCGGGGTGCGCGACGGGATGCTCGACGCGCGGCGGGTCGACGCGCAGGAGGCGGCGGAGCGCCGGGCGCGCGCGGCCGGCGACGGACCGGCCGGGGCTGCCCCGCCGCACCCCGGGACGCCGCCCGCCTGAGCCGGGTGCCGGGTCAGCCCGCCGCGACCTCGCGGACCAGGACCACGCTGTCGTAGGTCTTGTCCGGCCACCGGATGACGTCGCGCTCGGTGAAACCCCAGCGCCGGTACAGGTCGAGCAGGTCGCCGGCCGGCTCGGCCGTGTCGATGCCGATCGCCGTCACCCCGTGCGCGGCGGCGTGGGCCAGCGCCGCGTCCCGGAGCCGGCGGGCCAGCCCCCGCCCGCGGTGCGCGGGGTCGACGGCCATCTGGTTGAGCCAGCCCCGGCCGGGTGCGGCAGCCTCGGGCGTCAACCCCTGGAGGTACCGGGCGGGAGGCAGGGACAGCGTGAGGGTCCCGACCGGCGCCCCGCCGTCGGCCAGGACGAACGTCGGCCCCGCCGCGGCGCGCCACCGGGTCAGCTCGACGTCCTGGGTGGCCGCGGTGAAGTTGAGGCCGCGCTCGGCGAGCCCGGCGTACGAGCGGTGCAGCAGCTCGGTCAGCGCCTCGGCGTCGGACGGCACGTAGCGGCGCAGGTCGAGGGGCACGTCGGCCACGGTACCCAGGCGCGGGCCGGACTCCGGCACCGACGGACGGCACCTACGGACGCGGGTCGACGCGCCGCCACGGCTTCGCGTCGCGGCGGGCCCCCGTCCCGGCCGCGCACCGCGGGCAGACCCGCCCGACGGCGTCCGCGTGCCGACCCGTGGCGGGCTGCACGTCCGCCCACCGCACGTGCGGGAACCGCTCGAGCGCCGAGCGGTGCAGCGACAGCCCGCACACCGTCTCGTTGCGCCCGGGTTCCCAGGCGTGCACCTCCCCGGCGGGGACGCGGACGCCGTCAGGGTCGGTCCACCGGCTGGACGCGGCGACTGCCGCGGATCGCGGACGGGGCACCCGACCGACGCTAGCCCGGGGCGGGGGCGCCGGCACGTGGGCGGACCGGCGCCCCGAAGGCGGTACCGCGCGGGCGGGTGCGGCGCTGGCCCGCGCCCGGCCGGCCGGTGCCGTGCCGGCCGGTGCCGGAGGGCCGGACCCGCGCACCGCTGGTCGTCAGACCGCGGGCGTCGCCCCGTCCCGCACGAACCGCACCGTGCGGTCGGCGACGGACACCTCGTCGAGCCGCACCCGGACGTCGGTCCCGAGCGGCAGCGCGGCGCCCGCCACGCGCCCGCGCACGGCGGGGTCCCGGAGCTGCACGACGCCGGCTTCGCCGTCGTCCCGCACGTCGACGACCACGCCGTCGAACTCCTCGCCGACGCGGGAGGACAGCAGCGCCGCCTCGACGAGGTCGACGCAGCCCCGCTCGTAGGCGGACGCGCGCCGGTCTCCCGCCGCCATCAGCGCGGGCAGGTCCGGCAGCGCCTCCCGCGCCCACGCCGGCACCTCGACGCCGGCGGACACGGCCAGGCACACCTCACCGACGAACCGGTCGACCAGCCGCCGGAGCGGCGCCGTGGCGTGCGCGTAGGGGGCGCCGATCGCGGCGTGCAGCGGCTGCTCGGGCGGCGCACCGTCGAACGCGACGTACGCGGCGCCGCGGAGCAGCGTGGTCGCCTCGGTGAGCAGGGCGGCGTGCGCGGGGACGCCGGCGTCGAGCGCGCGGACGACCGTGGCGTGTTCGACGCCCGCGGGCCACGCGACCCCCAGCGCGCGGGCCGAGGACCGCAGGCGCTCCACGTCGCGCGGGTCGGCCGGCGGCAGGGTGCGCAGGACCCCGACCCGGGCGTCGAGCATCAGACCCGCCGCGCACATGCCGGTGAGCAGCGACACCTGGGCGTTCCACTCCTCGACCGGCAGGGTCGCCCGGCTGGTGAGGGTCCACCGCCCCCGGGCGTCGACCTCGACGACCTGCTCGGGCGTCGGCAGGGTCAGCCCGCCGCGCGCGACCTCGGCGGCCTGCCGCAGCCGGCCGACGGCGCGGAGCAGGACCAGGGTGTCGTCGGCGGTGCCGTCGTCGAGCGCCCGCTGCGCGCCCTCGTAGGTGAGCTGGGCGCGGCTGCGGACGGTCGCGCGGCGGACGTCGACGTCGGTCGCCGTGCCGTCGGCGTCCAGGTCGATCTGCCACAGCAGCGCGGGGGCGTCCTGGCCGGGGAGGAGGCTCGCGGCACCCTCGGACAGCTCCGGCGGGTGCAGCGGGGTGCGACCGTCGGGGGCGTACAGCGTGACGACGCGGCGGCGGGCCTCGGCGTCGACGGCGCCGCCCGGGCGGACCCAGGCGGCCACGTCGGCGATGGCGTACCGCACCCGGTAACCGGCCCCGCGGCGCTCGAGGTGCACGGCCTGGTCCAGGTCCCGGGAGCCCTCGGGGTCGACGGTGACGAAGGGGACGTCGGTCGCGTCGACGCGGGCGGGCGCACCGGCGGGGGCCGCGTCCGGGCCGGCGGCGAGCACGGCGTCGACCTCGGCGCGCACGTCGGCCGGGAACGAGGCGGGGACGTCGAGCTCGGCGCGCAGGGCGTCGAGGCCGGCGCGGACGTCGGCGTCGACCCGGCGGGTGTCGTCGGCGGCGGTCGGCGCGGGGCGGAGGCGGACGTGGCGTCGGGGCACGCGGCGAGCCTAGGGCGGGACGCAGCCGGGTGCTCGGGCTGCTGGGGTCGGCGTCGGCGTCGGCGTCGAGGGCACCACGTGATCAGGCGTCGCCCGCTCCCGTCAGCCCGAGCGCGGCCAGCATCGCGGGTACACGCACGGCCAGAGCCGCCCACATCACGTCGTCGTTGACCTTGTCGTAGTGGTGCGCGACCAGGTTCCGCATCCGCGAGATGGCGACCCACGGGACCTCGTCGTGGGTCGCCTTGTACGACTCGGGCAGCTTCTCGACCACGGTCGCGACCTTGATCAGCACACGTTCCCCGGCGTTGCGCAGCATCCTGCCCTCCGGTGTGTCGGCGAGGTACGCGTCGCGTCCCCGGTCGACCACGTACCGCGCCTCCAGCCCGAACGTCCGGAGGTCGGCGAGACGTCGGGCGACCCGCTCCTGGTCCGTCACAGGGCGACCGACTCGCCGCGGGCGCGGTCGGCCACCGCTCCGCTCGATCCCGCCGAGACGACGTCGACCGGAACGGTGAGCAGCTCCTCGAGGTCCGACTGCAGCGCGAGCAGGTCGACGATGTCCCGCCCGTCCTCGAACGCGACCATCAGGTCCAGGTCGGACCCCGGCGCGTCGGTGCCGTGAGCCACCGACCCGAAGACCGCCGCGTCGCTGCCGCCGTGCTTGCGGACAGCCGCTGCGACCGCGGCGCGCCTGCGCTCCAGCGCCACGGACGGCCGGAGCGGCAGCGCGGCGAGCAGTGCCGCTGCCGACGCCTCGGTGGCAGGTCTGCGTCCGGACTCGATGGCCGAGATGAGCGGTTGCGCCACGCCGGACGACTGCGACAACGCGCGCTGCGACAGGCCCAGCAGCGCCCGCCGCGCTCGGACCAGGTCACCGACCGGTCGATCGCTCATGCCCCCACGATAACAACGACGTGATCACGCGTCATCGCCCTGCGGACGCCACCGCGCCGAGGCCCTGGAGCTCCAGGACCGCGGAGCGGACGGCCGCCGCCGGCACCGCGTCGCCCGCCGCCAGCGCGGCCGCGACGGCGGGTGGGACGTCCGGGTCGGAGCACAGCACGACGGGAGCGTCGGCCACGGACGTCGGCAGCCGTCCGTGGCTGCCGGCGACGCGCGCCGGGTCGAGCGGGGTGGTCGACATGGTGTACCGCAGCCCGAGCTTCTTCTTCACCAGGTTCAGCCCCGCACGGGCCTTCGCGGCGCCGTCGGCGAAGAACAGCTCGGCGGGGTCGTAGCCCGGCTTGCGGTGGATGTCGACGCCGCGGGCGTAGTCGGGCGCCCGGTCGTCGTCGAGCCAGAAGGAGTACGTGAACCACGCCCCCGGCTCGGCCACGACGACGAGCTCGCCGGACCGCTCGTGGTCGAGGCCGTACCGCGCCTGCGCCGCGCGGTCGAGCACCTCGTCGACCCCCGGGACTCCCCGGAGCAGCGCCGCGACCCGGGGGACGTCGGCGGGGTCGGCGACGTAGACGTGCGCGACCTGGTGGTCGGCGACGGCGAACGCGCGCGAGGTCCACGGGTCGAGCTGCTCGCCGTTGGCCTGGGTGTAGACGTGCAGCAGCCCCTCCTCGCGGAGCAGCCGGTTGAGGTGCACCGGCCGGGACGCCGGCTCGATGCCGTACTCCGACACCGCGAGCACCGTGGTGCCGCGCGCCTCGGCGTCGTCCAGCAGCGGGGTCAGGGCGCGGTCGAGCTCGGCCGCCGCGGCGTCGGCTCGCGGGTCCAGCGGCCCGAACCGCTGCAGGTCGTAGTCGAGGTGCGGGACGTACGCCAGGGTGAGGTCCGTGGACCGGGTCGCCATGAGGTGCCGGGTGGCGGCCACGATCCACTCCGTCGACGCGATCGACGCGGTGGGCCCCCAGTACTGGAACAGCGGGAAGTCGCCGAGCCGCTCCACGAGCTCGTCGTGCAGGGCGGGCGGTCGCACGTAGGCGTCCGGCGACTTGCGGCCGTCCGCGTGGTAGACCGGCCGGGGCGTGACGGTCACGTCGGTGGACATCCCCATCGCGTACCACCAGCAGACGTTGGCCGCGGTGTACCCGGGCTCGGCCCGCCGCGCGGTCTCCCAGACCTTCTCCCCCGCGACCAGCCGGTTGTGCTGCCGCCAGAGGTGCACCTCCCCGAGGTCGCGGAAGTACCAGCCGTTGCCGACGATCCCGTGCCCCGAGGGCGCGAGGCCGGTGAGCATCGTCGACTGCACGGAGCAGGTGACGGCGGGGAGCACGGTGCGCAGGCCGGCGCGCCAGCCGCCGTCGGCGAGCCGGGACAGCCGCGGCATGTGCGCGAGGGCGCGCGGGGTGAGCCCGACGACGTCGAGCAGGAGCAGGGGCCTCATGCGGTCCTCCGGGTGGTGAGGTCGTGGCCGGCCGCGTCCGAGCCGGTGCCCGCGTCCGCGTCCCACCACGACGCGAGGTCGAGGTGGTCGACGGCCCAGCGCAGCTCGGCGGCGATGCCGGCCACGAGGTCGTCGGCGGCGCGTGCCGCGAGGTCGTCGGGGAGGACGGCCCAGGTGTAGGTCTCGACGTCCAGGTGGGCGGCGTCGCCGTGCGGGCCGCGCAGGACGGCGGTGACGGCGTCGCGCAGGACGTCGGTGGTGGCCTGGAGGGGGGCCGCGGGCCGGGCGTGCAGCGGGACGTGCACGTGCACCCGCCAGGGACCGGCGCCGGGCAGGCCGCGGTCGGGGTCGAGCGCGTCCGGCAGGTCGTCGGCGGGGTGCACGGCTCCCCCGCTGCGCTCGCGCACCTGGTGCAGGTACCGCGGCTCGGCGAACCGGGCGACGGCGGCCCGCGTCGCCGGGTCGGCGGGGTCCGCCACGTGCAGGGCGGCCGACGCCTGCACCTTGACCACCCGGAGCCCGGCCTGCCGGATGCGCCGCACGGCGGCGACCGGGTCGGCGAACGACACGGCGAGGTGGCAGGTGTCGAGGCAGACGCCGACGTGCTCGGGGTCGATCATCCCGGGGCCGGTGCCGAGGCGGGGCTCGAGCCAGCCCACGACGTCGGCGACGGTGTCGAGGACGCAGCCGGGCTCGGGCTCGACCGCGAGCCGCACGGTGCGGCCGGTCCGGGCGGCCAGGTCGCGCAGCCCCGCGGAGACCGCGGCGAGGGCGGCGGTGGCCGCGGCGTCGTCGACGGCGGACCACGGCTCGCGCCAGGCGAGCGGGAGGGTCGAGATGGAGCCGTCGACGCCGTCGGGGAGCAGGTCGGCCAGCACCTCCGCGCACGCCAGCGTGTACGCGGCGCGGGCCGGGTCCGCCCAGGTCGGGGCGTACACGGCGTGCTTGACCACCTCGGCGTGGAAGCCGCCGTACGGGAAGGCGTTGAGGGTGTGCACGGTCAGCCGGTGCGCGGCGAGCGCGGACCGGAGCCGGTCGCGGTCGTCGCGGCTCGCGGCCAGCCGGTGCGCGAGGTCGGCGGGCAGCCACAGGCCGACGCCGAGCGTGTCGAGCCCGGCGGCCTCGCGCACGGGCCCGGCGTACCGGTCGAGCTGGGCCAGGACGCCGTCGAGGTCCTCGGCCGGGTGGACGTTGGTGCAGTACGACAGCGGCATCGTCACGCGCGCACCCCCCGCAGCACGGAGGAGCCCTCGAAGGTCGCCGGCGCCGGGACCTCCCCCGCGACGAACCCGGGGACGGGGTCGAGCACGAGGTTGCCGGACTGCCCGTAGAACTCAACCGGGTTGCGCCAGAGCACGCGGTCGACGTCGTCCTCGGTGAAGCCCTGCTCCAGCATGGTCATGCCGGTGCGCCACGTCTTGAGCGGGTCGGACCGGCCCCAGTCGGCCGCGGAGTTCACGATCATCCGCTCGGTGCCGTACTCCCGCAGGATCGCGACCATGCGGGTCTCGTCCATCTTGGTGTCGGGGTAGATCGAGAACCCGGCCCAGGCGCCCGCGTCGCGCACGGCGGCGACGGTCGTCTCGTTGAGGTGGTCGACGAGGACGCGCTCCGCGGGCAGGCCCGACTCGCGGACGACGTCGAGGGTGCGCCGGGTGCCGGCCTGCTTGTCCCGGTGCGGGGTGTGCACGAGGACCGGCAGGTCCGCGTCGAGCGCGAGGGCCAGCTGCCGGGTGAACGCCTCGTCCTCGGCCGGGGTCATCGCGTCGTAGCCGACCTCGCCGACCGCGACGACCCCGTCCTTCGCGAGGTACCGCGGGATGAGGTCGAGGACCTCGGTGCACCGCGGGTCGTTCGCCTCCTTCGGGTTGAGCGCGATGGTCGCGTGGTGCCGGATGCCGAACTGCGCGGCCCGGAACCGCTCCCAGCCGAGCAGCGCGTCGAAGTAGTCGACGAACGAGCCGACGCTGGTACGCGGCTGGCCCAGCCAGAAGGCCGGCTCGACGAGCGCGCGGACGCCGGCGGCGTACATGGCCTCGTAGTCGTCGGTGGTGCGGCTGGTCATGTGGACGTGCGGGTCGAAGATGCGCATCACGGCTCCTCGGTCTCGGTGGTGCGTGCGGGGGCGCCGGGCTCCGCCGGCGTGGTCAGACGGGCCAGGTCCCCGGGCACGGCGCGCCCGGCGGCGCGACGCTCGGCGGCGAGGTCGCGGGCCATGCGGGCGAGCTCGGCGTCGGCGCGGTCGTCCAGCCCGGCGACCGCGTCGAGGCTGGTGCCCTGGAAGACGAGCTTCACCACGGCGTGCCGCCAGGTGTGCTGGTCCAGGTGCGCCGCGGCGAACGGACCGACGGCGGCGGCCACGAGCGAGGTGTCGTTGGCCCGCAGCGCGTCGGCGGCCAGGTCGCGGCCGAGGGCGACGACGGGTCCCGGCAGGGCGCCGGACGTCGACACCGCCAGGGCGTCGAGGCCGCGGAGGACGCCGCGCCGCTCGGCGGTGTCGCCCTCGCGGTACAGGTCGGCGAGGTGCGCGGCCAGCCGGTCGGCGTCGCCGCGGTGCGCGTCGGCGAGGGCCAGGACGACGGCGGCGCGGCCGGCGTCGTCGACGGTCCCGTGCACGACGCCGGCCGGGTCGGTCGCGGGACGCAGCGGGGTCCGGCCGACCCGCCGGCCCACCAGCGGGAACACCCGGTCGGCGGTCCGGGGGTCGCGGCGCAGCTCGGCGAGGGCGTCGGCGAGCCACCCCGCGTGCGGGGCCCGGGCCGCGGCGACGACCGCGGTGACCGGCGGCGGGGCGGCCGGGGGTGCGGGGTCGGGGGCGGTCGCGCCGGCTGACCCGGGCGGGGCGGCGGTCGGTGCGGCGGGGTCGGACGACGTCGTCGGCGTCACGGTGTCACTCCCTCTCAGCGAGCGGGTCGGGGCTGGGGTGCGGGGTCGGGCAGGGGTGCGGAGTCGGACGCGAAGCCGAGGGCGCCGAGCCGCGCCCACGCCCCCCGGATCGCGGCGGCCGCGTCGGCGACCTGCCGCGGCGCGTCCCACGAGTGCCGGGGCAGCTCGACGGCGACCACCCCGCCGTACCCGGCCGGGTCCACGGCGGCCGCGGCGAGCGCCGACAGCGCTGCGGGCAGGTCGAGGTCGCCCTCGCCGAACGGCCGGTGGTCGTGGTGGGTGCGCGGCATGTCGTCGATCTGCACGTGGGCCAGGGCCGGGCCGGCGGCGGCGAGAGCCCCGGCGACGCCGGCCGGCTCGACGACGAGGCAGTGCCCGACGTCGACCGTCAGGCCCAGCGCGGCCGGGTCCCCGAGGTCGGCGCGCAGCCGCAGGGCGTCGGCGACGGTCTCGACGTGCATCCCGGGCTCGGGCTCGAGGGCCAGCCGGACGCCGTGCTCCGCGGCGTGCCGCAGGAGGCCGGGCAGGCGGTCGTGCAGCCGGTCGTCCGCCTCGGCCGACGTCACCCCGGCCGAGCGCACGCCGGAGAACAGCTGGACGACGGGCGCACCGAGCGCGGCGGCGACCTCGACCGCCCGGCGCAGGTAGGCGAGCCGCGGCGCCGCGTCGGCGTCGACGAGGGCGGGCGCGTGCTTCCGGCGGGGGTCGAGCAGGTACCGGGTGCCGGTCTCGATGACGACCCGCATCCCCCTGCCGTCCTGCGCGCGGGCGAGCCGGTGCCGGAGCGCGGCGAGGCCGGCGGCGGGCGCCCAGGGGTCGAGGTGCGGGAAGCCGAGGGTGAGCGCGACGGCGTCGTAGCCGTGCTCCTCCAGCAGGTCGAGCGCCACGGGCAGGGGGTGGTCGCCGAGGCCGTTCGTGCCGTAGCCGAGCGCGAACGGCAGAGGCGCCAGGTCTTCGGCACCCGGTCCGGGGCCCGAGCTCACGTCTCGCTCACCGCCCGCGGGCCCGTCGCCCGGCGGAGCAGCGCGCCCGCCGCGGCGACGGCGCCGAGCGCGAGCGCCGCGCCGGGGTGGCCGGCACGAGCGGTCCACGCGGCCTGCAGCGGGATCATCGCGCGGATGCCGGCGCCGGTCGCCGCGCGGGCGGCCGGGGCGGTCGGGGTCCGCGCGGCCTGCGCCTGCGCGGGGACGCACTGGGCGAGGTAGGCGGCGATGGCCACCCAGGTCACCCAGCCCGCGCCCCGCCCGGCGGACCTCCCGCCCTTTCCGGTGGAAGGTTGTGCCGGACTCGCCCTGGGCGTGTCGGTCAGGAGTCTCCACTCGACGGGGACGGAGGCGCCCGCGAGGGCCGCCCCGGCCACTCCGAGCGAGCCCGCGGCCACCGTGGCCGCCGTCGCGCGGGTGCTGCCGTGCACCTCGCCGCGGGACAGCACCGTGACCCCCGCGGTGTGCGCGGCCACCGCCGCCGCGGCCGGGGCGGCGGCCCGCAGGCGCCCCACCCCCGCGCCGAGCAGCACGTCGAGGCCCCGGCACGCCGCCATCGCGGCCGGGCCGGCGATGGTGTCCTTGAGCCGGGCGTCGTAGAGCCAGACGGCCACGGCGAGCGGCACGGCCACCGCCAGGGCGCGTCGCCCGCCACCCGCCGCGGCGAGGGCGAGCCCGGCCGCGCCGAGCCCCCCGGCCACCGTCAGCGCGTGCCGCGGGGCGATCCGACCCGACGGGATCGGGCGCTCGGGGCGCTCCACGGCGTCGACCCCATGGTCCGCCCAGTCGTTCAGCGCCATGCCGCCCGCGTACAGGCACGCCGAGGCGAGCGGCAGCACCGCGCGGCGGCCGGTCAGCGGGTGCCCGGCAGCCGAGGCCCCCGCCACCGTGTCCCCGAGCACCGTCAGGACGGCGGGCGCGCGCACCAGCTCGAGGTGGTCGCGCACGCGGGCGGGCAGCCCGGACCGCGCGGACGGGGACGGCTGCGGGCCCGGGTCGTCCGCCGCGGGCCGGCCGTCGAGCGAGCGGACCACCGGCACGGCGGTCGCCACGCCCGCGCTGGCCGGCGCAGGCTCCCCCGGCACGCTCTCCCCCGGCGCGGCCGCCCCCAGCACGGCCACACCCCCGGCGCCCGCCCGCACCGACCCGGCCGGCACGCCCGCCGTCACGCCGCCAGCCCCTGGGCCCAGCGCACGAGGTCGCCGGCCTGGTCCGCGGCCGCGTGCCGGTCGGAGCCCCACGGGTCCTTGAAGAAGAACCCGAGCTCCGGCACCACCCCGGCCGCACCGCCGGCGTGTGCCAGGGCGAGCAGCCGGGCGAGGTCGAGCACCATCGGTGCCGCGAGCATGGAGTCGTACGCGGACCACGTGGTCTGCAGGGTGATCCGCGAGCCGAGGAACCCCTCGGCGTGCACGTGGTCCCAGGCCACCTTGACGTCCCCGAGGTCGGGCACGTGGTCGATGTGCAGCGGCGTCACGTCGGAGCCGGTGAGGTCGCGCAGCCCGCGGGTCTTGGAGGCGAGCTTGGACCGCACGGCCTCGGGGTCGGCGAGGGTGGCGCCGTCGCCGCCGCCGAGCAGGTTGGTCCCGGCCCAGGACAGCACCCGCAGGCCCCGGTCGGCGAACGCCGGCGCGAGCACCGTGCGCAGCCAGGTCTGCCCGGTCTTGCCGTCCTGCCCCGCGACGGGCACGCCGGCCTCGGCGGCGAGGGCCTGCAGGGCGGGCAGCCCCAGGCCGGCGGACGGCGTGAACCCGGCGTAGGACGCGCCCGCGAGCACGGCGGCGTACGCGGCGACGGACGACGGCGGCAGCACGACGCGCCCGGGCTCCTGCACCGCCGCGACGAGGGCCGCCGGGTCGTCGTGGGCGGGGGTCGGGTGCGCGGGCGGCTCGGTGGACGACACGTCGACGACCACGACCCGCGCGAGGTCGTGCCGCGCGGCGAACCCGGTGATGTCCCCGGCCAGCCGCTCGGCGACCTGCTGCTGCGACCCGCCCGGGACCAGGGGGCCGCGGTGCCCGGGCCTGACCTCCGCGTCGGCGGCGTCGAGGGCGTGCGCGGTGGCGGCGAGCAGCGCCGCCGGGATCATCCCGGCGTCGACGAGCGCCTCGGCGCGCTTGGCCAGCGACACGTCGCTGACGTCGTGCCCGCCGACGACGAGGTCGCCCCACCCGGGCAGCGGCAGGCCGTCGAAGGCCGGCGCCGCCGTGACGCAGCCCGCGGCCCCGGCGTGCCCGGCGGCGAGCGCGGCGAGGCCGAGCGCGGCGGTCGTGCCGACCGACCCGCGCGCGCCCACGAGCCAGAGCCCGGTGCGCGCGCGGGCGTCGGCGGTCACGCGTCGCCCTTGGTCGAGAACGCCGCGTCGAAGGCGGCCTCCGGGGCGTCGAACGCGAGCCGCTTGACGAACGCCAGGGCCTCCGGCGCGCCGAGCAGCCGGTCCATGCCGGCGTCCTCCCACTCGACGGAGATCGGGCCGGTGTAGCCGATGGTGTTGAGCACCCGGAACGCGTCCTCCCAGGGGACGTCGCCGTGGCCGGTCGAGATGAAGTCCCAGCCGCGCCGCGGGTCCGCCCACGGCAGGTGCGAGCCGAGCCGGCCGTTGCGGCCGTTGCCCATCCGCTTCTTCGTGTCCTTGCAGTCGACGTGGTAGATCCGGTCCCGGAAGTCCCAGAGGAACGCGACCGGGTCGAGGTCCTGCCAGACCATGTGGCTCGGGTCCCAGTTCAGGCCGAACGCCTCGCGGTGCCCGATCGCCTCCAGGGTGCGGACCGTCGTCCAGTAGTCGTACGCGATCTCGCTCGGGTGCACCTCGTGTGCGAACCGCACGCCGACCTCGTCGAACACGTCGAGGATCGGGTTCCACCGGTCGGCGAAGTCCTGGTACCCCGCCTCGATCACCGCGGCCGGCACGGGCGGGAACATCGCCACGTACTTCCAGATCGACGACCCGGTGAAGCCGACGACCGTGTCGACGCCGAGCTTCGCCGCGATCCGCGCGGTGTGCTGGAGCTCCTCGGCGGCGCGCTGCCGAACGCCCTCGGGGTCGCCGTCGCCCCACACCCGCGCGGACAGCATGTCCTGGTGCCGCAGGTCGATGGGGTCGTCGCAGACGGCCTGGCCCTTGAGGTGGTTGGAGATGGCCCAGACCTTGAGGCCGTACCGGTCCAGGATCTCCAGCCGGGAGGCGACGTACGCCTCGTCGTCCCAGCGCCACGGGTCGAGGTGGTCGCCCCAGCAGGCGATCTCGAGGCCGTCGTAGCCCCACTCGGACGCGAGCCGGGCCACCTCCTCGAACGGCAGGTCGGCCCACTGGCCGGTGAACAGGGTGATCGGGCGGGTCATGTCGGTCTCCTCGTCGAGAGCGGAACGTCGATGCTGCGGGGCGCCGGGGCGCGGCGTCCAGGGGTGGGGGCGGCTCAGGTCATGTCGTGGCCCCCTGGCGGGCGAGGGCGTCGGCGACGGCGGCGTCGACCGCGCGCTGGTGCCGCGCCTTCCGCCGGCGGCCGGCGAGGACGCGCAGGGCGACGAGCGCGACGACCAGCGCGAGCGCGCCGATCAGGGCCCACGGGACGGCCCACGCGGCGGCGGACGCCGTGACGCCGGGGACGGCGGGCGCTGCGTCGGCGGCCGCGGCGCCGGGCAGCGCGACCACCTCGCCGCCGAGGGCGATCGTGGCGGTGGTCCGCACCAGCGGCCACACGCCGTCGACCCGGACGCTGCGCTGCACGGACGCGCCGGGGATGAGCTCGGGGACGTCGACGGCGGCGGCACGGGCCCGGCCGAGGCCGAACAGCCCCGCGACCTGCACCTGCTCGGTCGGCGCGACGCGCGAGTTGCCGGTGTTCGTCACGGTGAACGTCACGGTCGCGGCGCCCGGGGCGACCGGGTTGCCGCCGGCGTCGTAGTCGACGCGCAGGCCCGAGACCGCCAGCGCCGGCGCCAGGTCGCCCTGCACCCGCAGGTGCACGCGGGAACCCAGCCGCCGGTCGACCGAGACGCCCGCGGCGTTCTCGACCAGCAGGCTGGACACGATGCCCGCGGCGTAGTCGCCGGGCTGGGCGTCCTCGGGGACGGTCAGGGTGAACGGGACCTCGGCGGCGGCGCCGGGCTCGAGGACGATCTCGGGCGTCTCGACCTGCACCCAGGCGCCGAGCGCGGTCGACTCCTCCCCCGCGCCCAGCACGTCGAGGGTGCCGTCGGCGGTGAGGAAGCCGTCGGCGGCGTACACGTCGAGGGCGAGCGGGGCGTCGCCCTTGTTCGTCACGACGAGGGCGTCGGCGAGGGTCCCGCCGGGCGGCAGGGAGTACGCGAAGTTCGGGCGGGCGGCGCCGTGCACGGTGTCGGCCGGGCGCACGCCCCAGGTGACCTGGGTGCTCGCGGCGGCGGGGTCCGCGGCGGCGGGGTCGGCGGCCGGGTCGGCCGGGGCCGGGTCCGCGGCGGCGGGCGCCACCAACGGGACCGTGCGCGCGGCCGGGGCTGCACCGACGGCGGGCAGCGCGCCGCCCAGCGCGAGGGCGACGGCGGCCGCCAGCGCGGCGAGGGCGGCGGGGACGCGGGTCGGGGTCACGGCGGGGCCTCCGGGTCGACGGTGACGACGGGTGCGGGGGTGGTGCGGGGCGGAGCGGCCGGCGCGGGCCGGCGGGTGGTCCGGCCGGGTGGTGCCGCCCCCGCCCGCCCGGGACGAGGACCGGGCGGGCGGGGACGGGGACTGCGGGTCGGCGTCAGCTGAGCGCGGTGAGCGTCAGCGTGGCCGTGTAGGTGCCCTGCGGGGCGTCGAGCGGGAGCTGCAGGTCGAGGTCGGCCCCGACCAGGGACGAGCCGCGGGCGTGCCCGGTCTCGGCCTCGGCGAGGGTGCGGGCCACGGACAGGCCGTCGCCCTCCTCGAACCCGGACGGCACCGCGGGCCCGGCCACAGCGTCGCCGCCGTTCTCGAGCACCTCGGGCGTCCAGCCCAGGTACTTCGACGACAGGGTCTCGCCCCCGGCGACGAAGTCGCTGACCTGCGCGGTGATGGACCACTCCGGGTCGCCCGCGCGGGTGTCCTGCACGCGCACCGGGACGATCTCGCCGGTGGCCCGGTACCGGTCCTCGAGCTCCTCGGCGACGCCGAGGTTGACGAGGCCGGAGGTGCCCTCGAGCGACCAGACGAGCTCGCCCGCCCGCTGCTCCGGCACGGTGACGGCCAGGGCCTGGTCGCCGGCGGCCACGGAGCCCGGCGCCTCGCCGGTGTGGTCGCCGTCGACGCCGCCCGCGGTGTTGCCCGGGCCGAACGCGGCGGCCGGGTCGTTGTCCGCGAGCCGGATGGTGCCGAGGACCGTGGTGCCGGCGACCCGCAGGTTCGCGGTGTTGCCGGTGAGCACCAGGTCGCCGCCCACGGTGTTGCCGAACGTGTCGGCCGCGCCGTCGGCGGTGGCGCCGACCAGGACGTCCCGGCTGGAGCCGGTGACCGACAGGGTGCCGCCGACGACGGCCCCGGCCACGTTCACGCCCCAGTCGGAGTCGGCGATCGCCACCTCGCCCTTCACGCCGGTCTGCAGCAGGTCGACGTAGGTCGCCGCCTGCGTGGTCAGACCGCCCCCGATGGACGAGCCGGTCACCTCGACGTCGAGACCGCCGGCCGCCACGCTGCCGCCGACCTCGAGGTCGTTGAGGTAGAGGAAACCGACGCGCGAGCCCGTCGTGTAGGCGCTGACGTCGCCGTCGACCCGGGTGCCGTCCAGCAGGACGCCGTACGCGTCGGTGGCGACGACGTCGCCGGTGACGGTCACCGACGTGGCGTCGAGCCAGGCGTCGGCGCCGACGGTGATGGAGCCCTCGACGGTGGCACCGGCGAGGACGCAGTCCGCGCCGGCCGGGACGACGAGGTCGCCGGTGATGGTCTGGTCCCCCAGGTCGGTGGTGCAGTCGGTCGAGGCCGCCTGCGCCACCGTGCTGCCGAGGGCCACGAGCCCGAACGCGCCCACCAGCGCGGCGGGCACCGAGTAGATCCGCTTCATGTCCGTGTCTCCTTCTCGCTCAGCCGCGCAGGCCGGCGATGGCGTCGTAGCTGCGGTCCGCGTTGCCGAGGGAGTTCAGCGGGTTCGGCGGCTCGGCGACCGTCGAGGCGTTGTCCTGCTCGTACAGCCCGAAGTGCTGGCCGCGCGTGCGGAGCTGGGACAGGAACTGCTGGTACGGCAGGTCGCCGGCGCCGAACTCGATGATGTCGTAGCCGTTGGCGCTGGCCTCGTTGGCCTTGCCGTCCTTGAGGTGCAGCAGCGGGTAGCGCCGCGGGTTGCGCAGGACGTAGTCGACCGGCTCGAACCCCGGGTACTTGTGCTGCCCGACGTACGCCCAGTAGATGTCCATCTCCAGGTAGACCAGGTCCGGGTCGGTGTTGTCGTAGAACACGTCGTAGAGCCGGACCGACGGGTCGACCGGGTCGAACCGGAACTCGCCGTCGTGGTTGTGCTGGTAGATCTTCATGCCCGCGGCCTTGACCTGCTCGCCCCAGCCGTTCCACTCCTCCGCGGCGGCGAGGTAGCCCTCCTTCGTCGCGGTGTTGGTGGGCGCGTTGCCGGTGCCGAGGTGCGGCATGCCGAGGGTGTGCGCGATGTCGATCTGGTTGGCCAGGTCGGTGCGCAGCAGCTGGGTGCTGACGTGCGAGCCGACGGCCTTGAGGCCGTTGTCGTCGAGCAGCTGGCGGATCTCCGCCGGGGTGATGGCGCCGACGTTGCCCTGCGTGTAGCCGGCGAACTCCACCTCCGCGTACCCGATCCGGCCGAGCTCCTCGAACACGGCCCGGAAGCCGAGCGAGCTGACCTTGTCGCGGATCGTGAACAGCTGGATGCCGATGCGGTTGGCCGGGACCAGGCGGGTCCGCCCGGTCGTCGGCGCAGCCGCGGGCGCGAGGCCGGCGGCCGAGGCCCCGGAGGCGCCGAGGGCGGTCCCGAGCCCCACGGCCACCGTGGAGGCGCCGAGCGCCTTCATCAGGGACCGCCGGCTCATCGGCCGGTTCGGGATCGAGGCGTGCTGGTGCGTGCTCATGTCTCTCCTTCGAGACGGCCGGGCCCCGGGCGGGGCTGCTCGCGCAACCCCGCCCGGGCACCGGCGCGCGGTCAGCTGCGGACGGTGAGGGTGGTGCTGGTGGTGGAGCCGGAGATGCCGGCCGTGCCGCCGTAGGCGACGTCGACCTTGTAGGTGCCCTCGGGCAGGCGCCCGAGGGAGACGACGCTCGCGCCGGAGGCGTCGAGGGTCCCGGTGAGCGTGGCGACGGTCTGGTTGTTGCGCTTGACCGTCACCGTGACGTCCCCGGCGGCGACGACGCCGCTGCCGGTGGTCACCTGGACGGTGGCCTTGGCGGCGACGGCGGGCTTGACCGGGTTCGGCGACACCGTCGCGGCCACCGTGGAGGTGGTGCGCGCCACCGTGAGGCGCACGGTGCCGGACGAGGGCTTGAAGACCTCGCCGCCGACGAAGGACGCGGTCACCGTGTGGGTGCCGACGCCCAGGGCCGGGTCGAGGGCGACGACGGCGGTGCCGTCCTCGCCGAGGGTGCCCCGCCCGACCTCGGTCTCGCCGACGGTCAGCACGACCTCGCCGGAGGCGACGCCCTCGGCCGCGGAGACCGCGACCGTGACCTCGCCGGGGGCGCCGAACGGCACCCGCCCCGCGGCCACGGCGGCCGTGGTGGTGGTGTCGACGGTGGGCTCCTCCGGGGCCTCGAGGTCGATCGTGAACTGCACGGACCCGGCCTCGGAGACCAGACCCTGGGTGTCGGTGGCCCGGTACCGCAGGTCGTACGTGCCGCTCTCGGAGAACGTCACGCCGTACTGCTGGTTCGCCGCGAGGTTCGTCCAGGTGGCCCCGCCGTCGCGCGAGTACTGCACGCTGGCCAGCGCCCCGTTGTCCGCGGCCTGCACGGCGAACCGCACCGGCTCGGTGAAGACGCCGCCGGCGCCGGTGGGCGCCGCCGGGGTCAGGGTGTGCGCCACGGTGGGGGCGGCGGTGTCCGCGACACCGGGGCCGACCATCGTGATCGCGTCCACGGCCAGGTCGTCGGCCGAGGTGACGACCAGGTCGCCGGTGCCCTCGGGGGCGTCGAAGGCGATCTCGACGTCCTTCCAGCCGGCGCCCGCCGGGATCGTGGCGGTGGCGAACGGCGCCGCGTCGGCGGCACCCCAGCGGAGCTGGACCTCGCCGCCGCCGTTGGCCCGGACGACCGCGCCGGTGATCCCGCTGAAGCTCACCGGGGTGAACGTCAGGGAGTCGCCGGTGCCGAGGCCGCGGACCGCGTTGCCGGCCGAGGCCGTCTCGTCCGCGTACACGGTGACGCCGGTGCGCGCGGCGTGCTCCGCCTGCTGCTCGCGCGGGTTGAGGCGCAGCGTGGCCTCGCCCGACGCGGCCGGCAGGCCGTTGGCGCCCGCGTCGCGGTACGTCACCACGACCGCGCCGTACAGCAGCGCGCCCGGGCCGTGCTCCGGCGAGTTCGGGTCGGTCTTGAACGCGCCCTGGCAGCCCGTGCCCGAGACCTCGGGGTGGGCGTGCTCGTCGTGGCCCAGGCCGTACGTCCAGGACACGCGGGTGCAGTCCGTGGCCGTGCCGTCCTCGGCGTCCTGGGTGGTGACCCGGAACGGCACCGCGTCGCCCCAGGTGAAGAAGCCGCCGTTCTCCGGGTAGGTGAGCGTGACCTCGGGCGCCTGGTTGCCGACCGAGATCGGGTGCGAGGTGAGCGTGAACTTGCCCTCGGGGTCCGTCACCTTGAGCCGCGCCGTGTAGGCCGCGATCTCGGTGTAGGTGTGCTCCGCATCGACGCCGGTGGCGTCGAAGGTGCCGTCACCGTCGAAGTCCCAGTCGTAGCGGAGCGCGCCGCCCTCGGGGTCGCTCGACGCGGACGCGTCGAACTGCACGGTGAGCGGCGCGGTGGACGAGGACGTCGGCGTGGCGGTGAACTCGGCGCGCGGCGCCTTGTTCCCCTCGGCGTAGGCGATCCGGTGCAGGCCCGCGTCGGGGTTGGCCCGGAAGAAGCCGTCGCCGTAGTCGAGGACGTACATCGACCCGTCCGGGCCGAACTCGATGTCCATCGGGTTGTCGATCGGCGGCCAGCCCTCGGCCGTGATCGCCGCGTTCGGCGTGACGTCCTCGATGTGGGTGACCTCGAAGGTGTCCCAGTCGACGGTGAACGCCGCGATGTAGTCCTGCGAGAACTCGCCGAAGAACGCCTTGCCCTCCCAGTAGGCGGGCCACGCGTCCGGGCCCGCGTCGGCCGGGCGGTGGTACACCGGGCCGCCCATCGGGCCCTGGCCGTTGCCCGTGCCGAAGTTCACCAGCTCGTCCCAGGGCTGGTCCCCCGGGTTGTCGCCGTAGTAGACCGTGGCCGGGCGAGCAGGGGGCAGGTTCGTCAGGCCGGTGTTCCAGCGCGAGTCGTTGACCAGGTTCTCCGGGTCGAAGAACGCGCCGGGCGTCGCCGTGGCGAAGTCCCAGTCGTTGTAGGCGAAGTTGTCGCCCGTGACGAAGGGCCAGCCGGCGTTGTGCGGGTCGTCGAGGCCGACGACGTTCCACTCGACGAGGCCCATCGGGCCGCGGCCCGCGGTCTCCGCGACCGCCTTGGTGGCGTCCGGGCCGTAGTCGCCCCAGGACAGCGAGTTCGTCTCGGGGTCGACGTCCAGCTTGAACGGGTTGCGGACGCCCATGACGAAGATCTCGGGCCGGGTGTCCTCGGTGCCCTCGGGGAACAGGTTGCCCTCGGGGATCGTGTACGACCCGTCCTCCTCGACGTGGATCCGCAGGATCTTGCCGCGCAGGTCGTTGGTGTTCCCCGCGCCGCGGCGCGAGTCGAAGCCGGGGTTCATGCCGGGGGCGTCGTTGTTGGGCACGAAGCCGTTGGCGCCCGGCGTGCCGGCCGGGGTGTTGTCGCCGGTGCCGAGGTACAGGTTGCCGTCGGCGTCCCAGTCGAAGTCGGCGCCCACGTGGCAGCACTGCCCGCGCTGGACCTCGACGTCGAGGATCTGCTGCTCCGAGGCCAGGTCCAGCCCCTCGCCGGTCCACTGGAACCGGGACAGCCGGTTCACGCCGACCCACTGGTCCCAGTAGGACTCGTCGGCGCCGGCCGGCAGCGTGTTCGGCGCCGAGCCGGCGGGGGTGTTCCCGGGCGGGGCGTACACGAGGTACACCCAGTTGTTCTCCTCGAAGTCCGGGTCGATGCCGATGGACTGGAGGCCGTCCTCCGAGTTCGCGTACACGGGGATCGTGTTGGTGATCCGGGTGACGCCGGTGGCCGGGTCGGTCAGGCGGACGTCGCCGTTGCGGGCCGTGTGCAGCACGCGGCCGTCGGGCAGCACCGCGAGGTCGATCGGCTCGCCGACGTCCTTGGTGAGGGTGGTCTTCTCGTAGTTGTCCCAGTCGAGCGCGGCGTCGCCGCCGGGCTCGGCCCCGTGGTCCACGCCGTCGTGGGCCACCACGGGTCCGGCGCCCAGCGCCAGCCCCGTCACGGTGAGCACCCCGGCCAGGGTGAAACCCACCAGTTTCCTGCCGCGCTGCGAGCGCGGCTGCGTACGATCCATGAGTGATGCAGCTCCTTACGGGATCTCGTCACAGAGGTCGGGCTCCTGAGTCGTCCCCACGGTTCGCCGAGCCCGGCCTCCTCAACCGACCGGCGGCTCTGCCGGTCGTGGCGCGGTCCCACCTCCTCCCCCTCGAGCGGTGAGCTGATCGTCGTCTGACGGGTGGTGCTGGTGCGGGCGGGGTGCCCGCGGGGCGGGTCGCCCCCGGGCGGTCAGCCCAGGGCGACCCACCGGCTGCCGTCGGCCGCGCTGCGCTCGACGGCGTCGAGCACGCGCTGCACGGCGAGTCCCTCGGCGAACGACGGCGACGGGTCCTGCCCCGCCGCGATCGCGCCGACCAGGTCGACGACCTGGTGGGTGAAGGCGTGCTCGTAGCCGAGACCGTGCCCCGCCGGCCACCAGTGGCCGACGTACGCGTGCTGCGGCTCGGTGACCACGATCCGCCGGAACCCCGCCACGGCGGCGTCCTCGGTCGCGTCGTGGAAGTGCAGGACGTTCATGTCCTCGAAGTCGAACGACAGCGAGCCGCGCTCGCCGTTGACCTCGAGGCGGATGGCGTTCTTACGGCCGGTGGCGAACCGGGTCGCCTCGAACACGCCCAGGCCGCCGCCGGAGAGCCGGGCGAGGAACACCGCGGCGTCGTCGACGGTGACGGGGCCGCGCGCGGCGTCCGGGCCGGCCGCGGAGCCGTGCAGGCCCGCGAACTCGGCCGCCACGGGGCGCTCGTGCACGAAGGTCTCCATCAGCCCCGACACCCCGGTCAGGCGCTCGCCGGTGATGAACTGCGCCAGGTCGACGGCGTGCGAGCCGATGTCGCCGAGCGCTCCGGAGCCGGCCTGCTGCTTGTCGAGCCGCCAGGACAGCGGCGCCTCGGGGTCGGCGAGCCAGTCCTGGAGGTACTGCACGCGCACGTGCCGCACCGCGCCGATCCGGCCGTCCGCGACCAGCTGCCGCGCGAGCTGCACCGCCGGCACCCGGCGGTACGTGTAGCCGACCATCGAGCGGACGCCGCGGGCGGCGGCGGCCTCGGCCGCGGCGACCATGGCCTCGGCCTCCTCGATCGTGTTGGCCAGCGGCTTCTCGCACAGCACGTGCTTGCCCGCCTCGAGCGCGGCGACCGCGATCTCCGCGTGCGTGCGGCCCGGCGTGCAGATGTCGACCAGTTCGACGTCGTCCCGCGCCACGAGCTCCTGCCACGACCCGGCCGTGTCCTGCCAGCCGAGCCGGTCCGCCGCGGCCTTCACCGCGGTGGCGTCCCGGCCGCCCAGCACCCGCATGGCCGGGGTGCGGGGCAGGTCGAAGAACCGCGGGGCGGTGCGCCACGCCTGCGAGTGCGCGGCGCCCATGAACGCGTACCCCACCATGCCGACGCCGAGCGGCGCGGCCGTCGTCCCGTCCATCACGAGACCTCCTTGCCTGGGCGCGGGGGGCGCCGGGCGGCGCCCCCCGCGGTCCGGATCAGGACTCGAAGGCCGAGTCGATGTACTGGTCGACGTTGTCCGCCGTGACGACGGGCGCGAACAGCTGGACGGTGCGCGGCACGCCCGAGGACGCCAGGTCGCTGAGCGACTTCTCGTGCGCGACGAGCCGGGCGAGCTTGATGCCGTCCGCCGCCTGGGTCGACGGGTAGATGACCGTGGCCTCGACCACGGAGGCGTCGTCCTGGATCTCGCGCATCATGTTCGCCGAGCCGGCGCCGCCGACGAGGAAGAACTCGTCGCGGCCGGCGTTCTCGATCGCGGCCAGGACGCCGACGCCCTGGTCGTCGTCGTGGTTCCAGATCGCGTCGATCTGCGGCGCGGCCTGCAGCAGGTTCGCGGCCGCCTGCTCGCCGCCCTGGACGGTGAAGTCCGCGGCGACGCGGTTGTCGACGTCCAGGCCGCAGTCGTCCAGCGCGTCGGCGAAGCCCTGGCTGCGGTCCTGGGTGAGCGGCAGCGAGTCGATGCCGGCGATCTCGGCCACCACGGCGTCCGGGTTGTCGCCGAGCCGCTCGCAGATGTACGTGCCGGCCGACACGCCCATGCCGTAGTTGTCGCCGAGCACGGTGGCCCGGGACGCGAACGGGCTGGAGAACTCGCGGTCGACGTTGATGACCGGGATGCCGGCCTCCATCGCCTTCGTCGCGACGTCGGTGAGGGCGCCGCCGTCGAACGGCAGCAGGACGATGGCGTCGACGCCGTCGTTGATGAAGCCCTCGATCTGGCTGATCTGCACGTTGACGTCGTTCGTGCCCTCGGCGACCCGGAGCTCGACGTCCTCGTAGTTCTCGGCCTCCCTCTGGGCGGCCGTGGTGATGGCGCCCATCCAGCCGTGGTCGGCGGCGGGGGCCGAGAAGCCGATGACGACCGTCTCGCCGGCCTCGTCGTTGTCGGACACGGCGACCGGGGCGGCCTCCGCGCCGGTGTCCTCCTCCTCCGCGGGGGCGTTGGAGGTGCAGGCGGCGAGGAACGCGACGGACAGCACGGCGACCGGCGCGAGGACGCGGCCGCGGCGGCGCGTGGTGCGGGTGGTGGACATGGGATCTCCTTCGACGATGTCCGGGGTCGTGCGGGCAGGGTGGGGCGTGCGAGCGGGTCGGACCCGGTCGCGGTGGGGGTCGTGCGCTGGTGCGTCGGTGGCGCGGGACGGGGCGCCGCGGGGGCGCCCCCGGCTAGGTCCGTGCGGTCCGCGGGGTGCGCGAGGTGAAGCGCTGCTGCAGGAGGACGGCGACGACGATGATCGCGCCCTTGATCACCTGCTGGACCGAGGAGTCGAGGTTGTTCTGGATGAAGATGTTCGTCAGCGTCTGGAAGATCAGGACGCCGAGCACGGTGCCGACGATCGTCCCCCGGCCGCCGGCGAGCAGGGTCCCGCCGACGACGACCGCGGCGATCGCGTCCAGCTCGTAGAGCAGGCCGTTCGTGGACGAGCCCGCGCCGGTGCGGGCGAGCATCATGACCGCGGCGATGCCGGCGGCCAGGCCGGCGAGGCCGTACAGGTACATCGTGTGCCGCTTGACCGCGATGCCGGCCAGGCGGGCCGCCTCGGGGTTGCCGCCCACCGCGACGGTACGGCGGCCGAACGTGGTGCGGTTGAGCAGGAACCAGCCCGCGACGGCGACGATCGCGAAGATCCACACGATCTTGGGCACCCCGAGCAGGTTGCCCCGGAAGGTGTCCTCGAACGACTGCACCGAGACCAGCTGCGTCCGGCGCTGGGCGATCAGCTCGGCGAGGCCGCGGGCGGCGACCAGCATGGCGAGCGTCGCGATGAACGCGACCACCCGGCCGTAGGCGATCAGCACGCCGTTGACCAGGCCGGCGCCGAGGCCGACCGCGAGGGCGCAGCCCACCATGACGATCCAGCCGTACTGGTCGGCCATCGACTGGGTGGCCACCGTGGTCGCCCACACCGAGGCGAGGCCGAGCACCGACCCGACGGACAGGTCGATGCCGCCCGCGGTGATCACGAAGGTCATCCCGATGGCCAGCACGCCGACGATGGCGGCGGAGCTGAGGATGACCAGGACGTTGTCGATGCTCGCGAACCGGCTGCCGGCGGTGATGTACCCGACGACGCAGATCAGCGCGAGCGCGATGACCAGGCCGAGGATCCGGGCCGAACCGGCGCCGGCGGGGCCGCGCCGGGAGCGGCCGTGCTCCCGGGCGACGCCCTCGACGCGGGCGGACTCGTCCGCGGCGGGCGGCGCGGGGGTCGCACCGGCGGAGCCGGGCGCGGAGGTCGGGCCCGAGGGGGCGCCCGGCGTGCCCGGGGGCGGGGCGGAGAGCTGGTGCTCGCTCACGCGGCACTTCCTTCCATGACGAGGTCGAGCACGGCGTGCTCGTCGATGGCGGTGGCGGGGCCCTCGTGGACGACCCGGCCTTCGGACACGACCAGCACCCGGTCCGACAGACCGAGCACCTCGGGGATCTCGCTCGAGACGACGACGACGGCGGCGCCCTCGTCGGCGAGACGGCGGACGAGCGCGTAGATCTCGGCGCGCGCGCCGACGTCGACGCCGCGGGTCGGCTCGTCGAGCAGCAGCACCCGGCAGCCGTGCACCAGCCACCGGGCGAGCATCGCCTTCTGCTGGTTGCCGCCCGACAGGGTGCGGATGGCACGGTCGACGCCGGCGGGGCGCAGGTCGAGGGCCTCGGCCTGCTCCTCGGCGATCCGGCGCTCGGTGCGCTCGTCCAGGAGGCCGCCCTTGGCGAACCGCCCGAACGTCGACAGCGTGATGTTGCGGTACACCGGCTCGTCCAGCAGCAGGCCCTGGGCCTTGCGCTCCTCGGGGGCGAGGCCGATCCCGGCGCGCACGGCGGCCGTGACGTCGCCGGCGCGCAGCCGCCGGCCCGCGACCTCGACGGTGCCGGCGCTCGCCCGGCGGGCGCCGTAGATCGTCTCCAGGATCTCGGACCGCCCCGAGCCGACCAGCCCGGCGAGGCCGACGATCTCCCCCGCGCGCACCCGGAGGTCCACGCCGGTGAAGGCCCCGCGCAGCGCCAGGCCCTGGACGTCCAGCACGACCGGCGCGTCCGGCGCCAGGTCCTGGCTCGGCGGGAACGCGTACTCGACGTTGCGGCCGGTCATCAGGCGGATCAGCTCGCGCGTCGGGGTGTCCCGGGCGGGCAGGTCGCGGGCGACCGTGCGGCCGTCCTTGAGCACCGTGATCCGATCGCCGATCGCGCGGATCTCCTCCATGCGGTGCGAGATGTAGACGATCGCGACGCCCGCGGCCGTGAGCTGGTGCACGACGCGGAACAGGTTCTCGACCTCGTCCGAGTCGAGCACCGCGGACGGCTCGTCCATGACGATCACGCGGGCGTCGTGCGAGAGCGCGCGCGCCATCGAGACGATCTGCTGCGCGGCGGCCGGCAGCGAGCCGACCTCGCGGTGCGGGGAGATCTCCGGATGCCCGAGCCGGGCCAGGATCTCCTTGGTCCGCCGGCGGGCCTCGCGGCGGCGGGAGACGCCGGCGGTCGCGAGCTCGTGGCCGAGGAACACGTTCTCGGCGACGGTGAGGCCGCCGACGACGTCGAGCTCCTGGTACATCGTGGCGACGCCGAGCTTCAGCGCGGCGACCGGGTTGGCGATCGTGACCACCTCGCCGTCGACCAGCACCTCGCCCTCGGTGGGCTGGTGGGCGCCGGCGAGCACCTTGATGAGGGTCGACTTGCCGGCCCCGTTCTGCCCGAGCAGGCAGTGCACCTCTCCCGGCAGGACGTCGAGGTCGACGCCGTCCAGGGCGCGCGCTCCGGGGAACTGCTTGACGATGCCCCGCATCTGGAGGAGCGGGGGCCGGTTCGGTGGGTCCACGGTGACCATGTGAGGAACCTATGAGGGACTTTCGTCCCGGGTCAAGCAAAAGTTGATCCGGGTTTGTCCGAGTTACCCGATCGTGACGAACACAAGTAGGGGGACTTTCTGGTTCACTAGGCGCCATGCAGGACGTCGTGAAGCTCCCACCGCGGCACTCAGGGGCCGGAGACCTCTTCCAGCTCCTCCGCGACGGGCGGCCGCGCACCCGCGCCGACCTGGCGGCGGCGACCGGTCAGGGACGCTCCACGATCAGCGCTCGCGTCGAGGCCCTCATGTCCGCCGGGCTCATCGCGCCCGCCGGCGAGGCCTCCTCCACCGGCGGCCGCCCGCCCGCGACCTTCGCCTTCGAGCCCAGCGCGCGCGTCGTGCTCGCCGTCGACCTCGGCGCCACGCACGTCCGGCTCGCCATCACCGACCTCGCCTCGAACGTCCTCGTCGAGGGCGAGGCGCCGCTCGCCATCGCCGACGGGCCGGACGTCGTGCTCCCCTGGGTCGCCGAGCACGGGCGCAAGCTCGTCGCCGAGGCCGGGCGCCAGCTCGACGACCTCGTGTCCGTCGGCGTGGGCCTGCCCGGGCCCGTCGAGCACGCCACCGGCCGGCCGATCAACCCGCCGATCATGCCGTCCTGGGACGACGCCGACGTCCGCGGCCTCCTCTCGGCCGAGCTCGGCGGCGCCGACGTCCTGGTCGACAACGACGTGAACCTCATGGCGCTGGGCGAGCACCGCTCCGCCTGGCCCGACGTCGACGACATGCTGTTCGTCAAGGTCGCCACGGGTATCGGCTCCGGGATCATCTCCGACGGCGAGCTCCGGCGCGGGGCCCAGGGCGCCGCGGGCGACATCGGCCACATCGCCGTGCCGGGCGCCGAGGACGTCCCGTGCCGGTGCGGCAACCTCGGCTGCCTCGAGGCCGTGGCGTCCGGCCGGGCGCTCGCCGAGCAGCTCAGCCGGGACGGGGCCGACGCCCGCGGGGGTGCCGACGTCGTCGCGCTCGTGCGGTCCGGCGACCTCGCCGCGGGGCGCGCCGTCCGGCAGGCCGGGCGCGAGATCGGCGGCGTGCTCGCCGCCTGCGTGAGCCTGCTCAACCCGTCGCTGGTCGTGATCGGCGGGGTGGTCGCCGAGGCCGGCGAGCACCTGATCGCCGGCATCCGCGAGGTCGTGTACCAGCGGTCGCTGCCCCTGGCGACGCAGCACCTGCGGATCGTCACGTCGCAGGCGCGGTCGGAGGTCGGGATCCTCGGGGCGTCGGCGATGGCGGTCGACCACGTGCTGTCGCCGGTGGCGATCGACGCGCTGCTGGAGGCGCGGATCGCCTGAGGCCGGCGGGGCTCGCAGGGCCGGCGGGGCTCGCAGGGCCGGTGCCGCTCGGCGGGCGGGCGCCGAGTCCGCCACAGGAGGGCGCGCGTGCGCCGTCCCCAGAACCGGGGGTCTGTGCCGTCGTCCGGGGTCGACGTCGCCCTAGCGTCCCGGCATGCCTCCCGACCTCCACGACGTCCCGCCGCCCACGTCGCTCCACGGTGCCGCCCACGACCCCGCCGTCCCGACGCGTCCGCCCGCGCGGCGGGCTACCGGGCGGGTGCGTCGTGCCTGAGACCTGGGCGCAGGCCGTCGTCGTCCTCACGCTGGTCGTCCCGGGGTTCGTGTACCGCGCGTCCTGGCAGTCGGTGGCCGGGCCGGACCCGGCGCGGCCGGACTTCGGGACGCGCGTGCTGCACGCGATGGTGGCGACCGGGATGTTCGCCGGGGCGTACGCGGCGGTGCTGGGGCCGGTCGGCGCCGGCTACGCCCGCTCGCCCGACCGGGCGCTCGACGACGTGCGCGGGCTCGCCCTCGCGTTCGTCGTGCTGGCCATAGCCGTCCCGTGGGCCAGCGCACGAGTCGGCTTCTCCGTGGTGACCAGCACGCGCTACCGCCGCGCGGCGGCACGGACCCTCGGGATCCTCCGGATCCGCAGCCCGCACCAGGCCGCTCCACGTCCCTGGGACCACGCGTTCGGCCGCGTGGGCGACGGGTGGGTCCGCGTGCAGCTCGCGGACGGCCGGTGGCTGGGCGGCTGGTACGGCGCGCGGTCGTTCGCCAGCTCTCACCCGGATCCGCGCGAGCTCTACGTCGAGGAGGCGTGGGTCCTCGACGAGAACGGCGCCTTCACCGGCCGGCTGCACGCGCCCGGTGGCACGGTGATCTCGTGCGCCGACGCGATCGCCGTCGACTTCCTCCCCAGCACCCGGGATGATCGTCCTGGGGCCCGGCACGACCGCGAGGACGAGAGATGATGCGCAGGCGCAAGGAACGGCGCCCCGATCCCCCGATGCGCTGGGTGCGACCCGAGGGTGGCTTCTACCGGGGTACGGGACCTCGGGTGGGTCTTCCCCCGACCACCCCCGCCACCGCCGAGGGCTTTCGTCGGCAGGAGCGAGAGGCGGCCGAGGCGCAGAGCGCCGAGGCGGAGCGCGCCGCACGAACCGGACCCACCGGGCACTGACCGGCTGGGGCGGGTGCTGTCACGGCCTCAGGACGACGTCGCACCGGAGGTCACGCGTTCGAGCACCGCGTCGCACGCCGCCACCAGCCGCTCCCTGAGCACCTGCGAGGCCGCGGCGAACCCGCGCTGCCGCCGGACGTACTCGGCCTTGCCCTCGGCCGTCTCGATCGCGATCGGCGCCAGGCCGTAGGACGACACGTCGTACGGCGACGCCTGCATGTCGACGGTGCGGATCTCCCGCGCGAGTGCGAACGCGTCGAGCAGCAGGTCCCCGGGGACCGCGGGGCCGAGCTTCAGCGCCCACTTGTAGAGGTCCATGTTCGCGTGCAGGCAGCCCGGCTGCTCCATCGCCACCTGGGTCTCGCGGGTCGGCTGCAGGGTGTTCCGCGGGACGGCGTCCGGCGTGAAGAACCGGAAGGCGTCGATGTGGGTGCACCGGATGCGGTGCCGCTCGACGACCTCGTCGGTGCCGGCGCCGCCGAGCCGCAGCGGCAGCGGGTGCCGGTGGTCGCCGTCGCCCTCCCGGTAGACCATCGCCCACTCGTGCAGCCCGAAGCAGCCGGTGGCGGCGGGGCGGGAGGCCGTGGCGGACAGCAGCGCGCGGGCGTACCGGACTGTGTCGCCGCGGTCGGCGAGGAACGCCGCGGCGTCGAGACCGACGGTGCCGTCCGCCTCCGCGCGGTACCACCGCCAGCCGGCGTGCGGCGCGTCGGCGGCGTCCCCCAGGACGGTGCCGACGCCCGGGTGCCAGCGACGGAGCTGGGCGGGCTTGGCCGGGTAGTACTCGAAGAGGAAGTCCTCGATCGCGTGCCGCTCGCCGCCGCGGGCCCGACGGTCGCGGTGGCCGGCGGTGAGGTCGTCCGCGCGGGCGGCGTGCGCCTCGGCGCGGGCGCGCCAGGTGGACGCGTCGAGCAGCACGTGGCCGGGCACCGTCCCGTCGACGCCCGGCTCGTCGGCGGGCGTGGCCGCGCGGGGGGCGGCACCGGCGGTGACGGTCATGGCGTCCAGGGTAGGCGGCGGCGGGCGCGCAGCCGCCGCTCGGCCCGGCCCGCCGACCGCGCCGGCACGGACAGCACGCCCAGGCACACGACGACCAGTCCCACCCCGGCCCAGCCGGCGAGCGGCAGCCGCTCCCCGACGACCAGCACCGCGAGCACGGCCGCGACCGCCGGCTCGAGGAGGGTCAGGGTGGTCGCCGTGCTGACCGGCACGCGCGCGAGCCCCCACCCGAACAGCACGTACCCGGTGAACATCGGGACCAGCGCCATGTACGCGCCCACCGCCGCGTTCCCCCACGACGCGACGAGCGCCCCGCCCGTGACCGCGAGCACCGGGAGGAGCAGCACGCCGCCGACGCCGAACACGGCGCCCATCGCCGCGCGCGACGGCACGCCGCCCTGCATCAGCCGGTGCGCGACCCAGGAGTACAGGGCGTAGGTGGCGCCCGCGAGGAGCCCGAGCAGCACCCCGCCGAGCGCGCCGGCGGGCGACGCGGCACCCGGGACGTCCGCCCCGTGCCCGCCGCCGAGCGCCTGCGCCGCGCACAGCAGCACCATGCCGAGCAGCCCGACCGCCGCGCCGGCGAGCCAGCGCCGCGACAGCCGCCGCCGGTCGACCAGGCGCTCGACGAGCGCGGCTGCGAGCGGCGCCGACCCCAGCGAGACGACGGTCCCGACGGCGACACCCGCGAGCCGCATCGACGTGTAGAACGCGAGCGGGTAGACGGCCACGGCTGCGGCCCCGAGCAGCACCAGCCCGGCCCGGGCTCGCAGGGCGGCGGCGTGCGCGGCGATCACCCGGCCGGCGACGGCCGCCTGCAGCAGCCCGCCGATGCCCATCGCCGCGGCGCCGATCGCGAGGGGACCGACCTCCGGGGCGAACGTCGCGGCCGTGCCGGTGGTGCCCCACAAGACGGAGGCCGCGAGCACGGAGAAGGTCCCGACCCCGGCGCCCCGCACCGTCGCGTCCAGCCGGCCGGACGCGCCGCGCCCGGTGGCGTCGGGCTCCGCGGACCCGTGGTCCACGGCGTCGGCGAGCGGCGCGGTGCGCCCGGCGGTCACACCGCGTCCAGCAGGTCGGCGGCCAGCGCGCGGGCGCGGCGCAGGCGGGCGTCGTCCCCCTCGAGCCCCGCGCGCGCCATGGACCCCTCCAGCAGGAACGCCAGGTGCTCGGCGAGCGCGGCGGCCCGGGACGGGTCACCCGGCAGGTCCGCGAGGTGGCCGGCCACGATCGCCTCGACCTCCTCCTTGTGGCCGCGGACGACAGCGCGCCCCGGGTCCCCGGCGGGCAGCTCGGCGGCGGCGTTGAGCAGGCCGCAGCCGCGGAACCCGTGGGCGTAGCCGGCGTTCGCGTGGTCGGCGTACGCGTCGAACACGGCGAGCACCCGGGCCCGGGGGTCGTCGCCGGCCGCGGCGAGCCGCGCGGCGTACAGCCCGAGCCACTCCTCGTGCCGGGCGACGAGGTACGCCGCGACGAGGTCGGCCTTGGACGCGAAGTTGTTGTAGAGGCTCATCTTGGCGACGCCGGCGTCGGCGGTGACGGTGTCGATGCCGGTCGCGGCGATGCCGTCGGCGTAGAACCGCGCCGCGGCGGCCGCCAGCAGCCGGTCGCGCGCCGGTCGCCGTCGCCCGGCCGCGCCGCCGGACCGCGCGCCACCAGGCCCGGCACCGCCGGGCGCTGCACCGCCGCGCCTCGCACCCCCGGGTTTCGGGTCCCGTGCCTCCGCCATGCCCGCTCCCGCCGCCTCGACCCGCCCGACTAGGTAGACCGGTCTACCCACCGAGCGGCAGCATCACACGGCGTCGGCGTAGCTGTCCACCACCGAGACGTCGAGCGCGAACTCGACCGGCGTCGCGCCGAACAGCAGCCGACCCGCCTCGACCGCCGACTCCCGCACGGCGTCGGCGACCCGGTCGGCGACGTCGGCGGGCGCGTGCACCACGATCTCGTCGTGCAGGAAGAACGCCAGGTGCGGCCGATCCGGCAGGTCCAGCAGCCGGCGGCGCAGGACGGCCATCCAGCACAGCGCCCACTCGGCCGCGGTGCCCTGGACGACGAAGTTCCGGGTGAACCGCCCCCAGTCGCGGGACCGGCGGCGGGCGTCGCGGGCGTCCTCCGGCGCGGCGCCCTCGGCGGACGCGGCCTGCCGCGCGGCGAGCCACGCCGCGCTCGGGGCGGGCGAGGACCGGCCGAGCCAGGTCGTCACCTGCTCGCCGCGCTCCCCCGCCCGCGCGGCCTCCTCGACGAGCGCGACGGCCCGCGGGTAGGCGCGCCCGAGCTGCGGCATGAGGACGGCGCTGGCGCCGGTGGTGGCCCCGTAGATGGCGCCGAGCATGGCGTACTTGGCCTGCTGCCGGTCGGCCACGATGCCGGCCGCGACGACGGCGGCGTACAGGTCGGCCTGCCGCCCTGCCGCGGCCATCGCGCCGTCGCCGGACATGGCGGCCAGCACGCGCGGCTCCAGCTGCGCGGCGTCGGCGACGACCAGCCGCCGCCCCGGGTCGGCCCGCACGGCGTCGCGGATGACCCCGGGGAGCTGCAGCGCGCCGCCGCCGCTGCTCGCCCACCGCCCGGTGACGACGCCGCCCGGGACGTAGTCGGGCCGGAACCGGCCCTCGTGCACCCAGCGGTCCATCCAGGCCCAGCCGTTCGCGGACAGCAGGCGGGCGAGCTTCTTGTACTCGAGCAGCGGCTCGCGCACGGGGTGGTCGAGCGCGCGGATCTCGGACGTCCGGGTCGAGGTGACCTCGAGGCCGGCGGCACGCAGGGCGCGCAGGAGCTCGGGCTGGGAGTCCGGGTTGAGGCCGGGCCGGTCCAGCGCCGCAGCCACCCGCTCGGCCAGCGCCGCCAGCCGCTCGGGACGGGCGCCCTCGCGCGGGCGCGGCCCGAGCAGCCCGGTCAGCAGCGCGTCGTGCAGGTCGGGCCGGAACGGCAGCCCGTCGTGCCGCATCTCGGCGGCGATGAGGGCGCCGGTCGACTCCGCGGCGAGCAGCAGCCGGAGCCGGCCGTCGTCGCCCGCCTCGGTCAGGGCCCCGAGCTGGCGCGCGAGCTCGGCGGCGACGTCGGGCGCGGCGTCGGGCACCGCGGCAGGGAGGTCGTCGAACAGGCTCGGCGCGTCTGCCTCGTGCGGTCCGGTCCCGCCCGCCGCTGCGGCGCGGTCCCACGGCCCCTCCGGCTCGCGCGCGAGGGCGGTCCCGGCGCACCGGGTCGACCCGCGCAGGATGGTCCGGCACAGCCGCAGGTCGTGCGCGCGCTCCACGCGGACGCCCGCGGCCAGCAGGTCGGGGTACCAGTGCTCGGTGTCGTCCCAGACCCACCGCGGGTGGTCGGCGGCCTCCCGCTCGGCGACCGCGCGCGCCAGGTCGTCCCCGGCGATCGGCACCGGCGGGCCGACGGCGCCGGCCTCCGCGGCGGCGGCGTCCCGGGCCTCGCGCAGCACGACGCCGCCCGGTCGGTCCGGGTCGACGGCGACGAGGACGAGCGGCACGCGTCCCATTCTCCCCGCCCGGTCCGACATCGGGCGCCGCGGGGTCCTACGCTGGCCCGATGACCGAGCAGGCAGACGCACCGGCGGGGCTCCCGGAGCGCGAGACCATCCTCCTGGCGGCCTTCGAGGGCTGGAACGACGCCGGGTCGGCGGCCAGCCAGGCGCTGGAGCACCTGCACGAGGCCTGGGGCGCGGAGCAGGTCGACGAGCTGGACCCCGAGGAGTACCACGACTTCCAGGTGAACCGCCCCGTGGTCGGCGCGGGCGACGACGGGCGCCGCGAGATCACCTGGCCGACCACGGCGGTGGCCGTCGCCACGACCCCGAACGCGCGCCGCCAGGTGGTGCTGGTGCACGGCATCGAGCCGTCGATGCGCTGGCGCCGGTACTGCGGCGAGCTGCTGGACATCGCGGCCACGCTGCGGGTGACGACCGTCGTCACGCTGGGCGCGCTGCTGGCCGACGTGCCGCACACCCGGCCGATCCCGGTGACCGCGACCAGCGAGGACGAGGCGGTCCGCGCGGCCCTCGACGTGGAGCCGAACTCCTACGAGGGCCCGACGGGCATCGTCGGCGTCCTCCAGCACGAGGCGGCCGCGCGCGGGCTGCGCACGGTGTCGCTGTGGGCCGCGGTGCCGCACTACGTGGCGCACCCGCCGTCGCCCAAGGCCACGCTGGCGCTGCTGCACCGCATCGAGGCCCTGACCGGCGAGCCGATCCCCCTGGGCGACCTGCCCGAGGACGCCGCGGCGTGGCAGGACGGCGTCGACGAGCTCGCGAGCGAGGACTCCGAGATCGCCGAGTACGTGCACCAGCTCGAGGAGGCGAAGGACACCGCGGAGCTCCCCGAGGCGTCCGGCGAGGCCATCGCGCAGGAGTTCGAGCGGTACCTGCGTCGGCGGGACAAGGGCACGGGCGGCTGACGGGGCCGTCCGCCGGGACGGTCGACCGGGGTGCGCGCCCAGGCGGCTGTGCGCCGCCTGTGCAGGTCCGGCGCGCATCCGCGGGCGGTGCGGTGGACCACCCGCGCGCGGACGGGCGGCGGCCCTAGCGTCCCGGGCATGCCCGACCGCACGCCACCGCCCGCGCCCGCCCGCCGGGATCCCGCCCCGCCCGTCCCCCGGCAGCGACGCCACCCGGTCGCGGCCCTGGCGACCGCCGCGCTGGTGCTCACGGTCGCCGCGCTCGCCGGGTGCGACGACGCCCGAGACCCCGCCCCGGACGCAGCGGCGGCCACCGCGCTCGCCGCGACGATCGCCGGGCTCGACGGCGTGGCGGAGGCGACGGCGACCGACCTCGCCCTGCCCGGCGGGTCCGGCGACCGGGGGAAGGCGGTCGCCGTCCAGGTCGACGTCCGCACGGCCGCAGAGGACGCGGACGGCTTCGTCGCGGTCGCGGCGGCGGTCGCCGCGGAGCTGCCCGCCACGGCGCGGGTGGCCGCCCGGGTCTGGCAGCGGGACGTGCCGGGGGTCCCCGACCTCGCGGCGGAGCTCTCCGGGGCCGGGGACCGCGGTGCGGGGACACTCGGCATCCTCGGCGGGGTGGCCGACGCCGCGGGACCGACCGGGCTGACGGACCTCCAGGTGTCGGGCGGGACGGTGAGTGCGTCCGCGGCCGACGCCCGTGCGCTCGGGCGGCTCGCGGGCGCCGTCCGGTCGACCCGCGCCGCCGTCGCCGCGCTCGCCACCGACGACGGCCGGGTCAGCACGTACCTGGAGGCGTCGCTGCTCGACGCCCGGCTCTCCGGGCTCGTCGCCCGGGTCGACGGGTGGCCGGGGGTGACGTCGCAGCTCGTCGGCACCGAGGGCACGGCCGACGTGTGGCTCCGGGTCCAGGTCGAGGGCGACGACACGGTCGCCGCGCTCACGGCCGCGCTCACCTCGGCCGCGTGGCCCGCGGACGGCCCGGTCGTGCACGCCGTGGTGTCCTCGTCGTTCCGCTCCGAGGCGGGCGTCGTGGGCCGCCCCGACCCCGCGGACCCCGCCGCCCCGCCGGACCCCGCCGGGGCGGCCACCTCGCCCTGGCCCGACGACCCCCACGCGCCCGCGTGCGGCGGAGCCGATCTCGACGTCTCCCTCGGCGGCTTCGACGCCGCGCTGGGCCGCCGCTACCTGCTCCTGACGGCCACCAACACCTCGGACGCGTCGTGCGCGGTCCAGAGCCGGCCGGCCATCGCGTTCGTCCGAGCGTCGGGCACGCCGGCCCCGGACGTCGAGACCGGCACCCCGAGCGGGACGCCGGAGCCGGGCCGGTACGTCCTGCCGCCCGGCGAGCGCCTGCACGCCGGGCTCACCTGGCGCGGGATGTCGACGGCCCTGGACCCGGACGTGACGGTCGCTCTGCGTGTCACGGCGGCGCCGGGCGCCGACCCCGTGGACGTGCCCGCCGGCGAGCACACGCTCGACGTGCTCGCCGGCGCGGCGGTCGAGATCGGGGCGTGGGAGCCCGCGCCGGAGGGCTGGGCCCTCGACGGCGGGGACGGGTAGGCACCCGCCTGGTCCGTGGGCGGCATGCCCGCGCCCGCAACCGGCCCCGCCGGTGCCGCGGACCCGCTAGCGTCCGGACATGCGAACGAGACGCCGCGGCGTGCTGTCGACGACGGTGCTGGTCGCCGCCCTGGTCGGTGCGTGCGGCCCTGGGGGCGGGAGCGGCCCGGGCGGGGCCGACGAACCTCCGCCGAGTGCCGCGGCCGAGCGGCCGGCACCGACGACCGCCGACGAGGCGACGGGCGACGACGACGCCGCGTGCACCGTCTTCGGTGACGTGCTGACCATCGTCGAGAACGCCGACGTCGCCCTGGCCGAGGGCCGGATGGCGGCGCAGGAGCAGCACGGCTGGTACCAGCTGGCGACCCGCGTGCTCGGGCGCATCCCCGCCGACGGGGGCACCGACGTGCAGGCCGCGATCGGCGCGCTGCAGGCGGCCGCGCCGGCCGTGCCGTCCGGGGCGTTCGCGGAGTCCACCGGGGTGGGCTCGCCCGCGTGGTCTCACGCCGTGAACGACCTCGGCACGGCGTGCGACGCGGTCGGCGCGCCGCTGGCGATCAGCGCGTTCACCGGCGGGTAGCCCGCCGCCAGCGTCCACCGGGGCCGGGCGGACTCGCTAGAGCCGCACGCCCAGCAGCGCGTTGACGGCGCGGGCCACGATCCCCGGCGCGCCCTCCTCGGCCTCGGCCGCCGGGCCCCCGGCCAGCGAAGCGTCGGCCCAGGCGTCCACGGCGCGCAGGGCACGGGGGGCGTCGAGGTCGTCGGCCAGGGCGGCGCGCACCTCCGCCAGCAGGGCGGCGGACGCCGGCCCGCCGTTGCCGGACACCGCCGACCGCCACCGGTCCAGCCGGGACTGGGCGGCGTGCAGGACCTCGTCGGTCCACTCCCAGTCGGCCGCGTAGTGGTGGTCGAGGATGGCGAGCCGGACGGCCATGGCGTCGACGCCCTCGGCGCGCAGCTGCGACACCAGGACGAGGTTGCCGAGGGACTTGCTCATCTTCTGCCCGTGCAGCCCGACCATGCCGGTGTGCACGTGGGTGCGGGCGCCCTCGCCGGCGTCGAGCAGCCGGGCGTGCGAGGTGCTCATCTCGTGGTGCGGGAACCGCAGGTCGGACCCGCCGCCCTGGACGTCGAAGGGCAGGCCGATCCCGTCGCGGGCGATCACGGCGCACTCGATGTGCCAGCCGGGGCGGCCCGGGCCGAGCGCGTTGCCGTCCCACGACGGCTCACCCGGGCGCGCGGACCGCCAGAGCAGCGGGTCGAGGGCGTCGCGCTTGCCGGGGCGGGCGGGGTCGCCGCCGCGCTCGCCGAACAGCGCGAGCATCTCGGTGCGGTCGAGGCGGGCGACCTGCCCGAACGCCGGGTCCGCGGACAGGTCGGCGTACACGTCGCCGGCACCCTGGCCGTGCGCGTCCGGCGTGCCGATCACGTAGGCGGTCCCGGCTGCCAGCATCGCCTCGACAGCCTTGACCACGTCCGGGACGGACTCGACGGCGCCGGTGTACACGTCCGGCGGCACGACGCCCAGGGCGGTCATGTCCTCGAGGTAGAGCGCGGTCTGGTCGGCCGCGAGCTCCCGCCAGTCCACGCCGGTGGCCTCGGCGCGCTCGAGCAGCGGGTCGTCGACGTCGGTGACGTTGGACGCGTACCGGACGCGCTTGCCCTCGTCGAGCCAGCCGCGCACCAGCAGGTCGAACGCGACGTAGGTGGCGGCGTGGCCCATGTGCGTGGCGTCGTACGGGGTGATGCCGCAGACGTAGACGGTGGCGTCCGGCCCCGGCGCCGCCACGACGAGCTCGCCGGTCGAGGTGTCGCGCACGCGCACCGGACCCCCCTGGCCGGGGAGCTGCGGGATCTGCGGGGCGGGCCAGGTGAGCACGGCGTCGAGCGTACCGGCCGCCGCGGGGACGGGCGCCCGCGTCCGGGCCGGGGTGACGGACGCCACCGCTCCCCCGTCCGGGTCGCCCGAGCGGCGCGGCGGCGCGTCGGACGCCCGGCCCGCGCGCGGCCCCGGGACAATGCCCGCGTGGAGAGAGCGTGGGTGCACCAGGGCGACGGCTGGGCCGAGACGGACCCCGACGGGCTGCTGGCCCTGCTGGCGGCGCCCGAGCCGCCCGTGGCGTGGGTGCACGTCGACTCGCTGGACCTGCTGGCCGACGCGGCGCGGCAGGCCGGCGTCCCGGAGTCGGTGGTGCACCGCGCGGTCGCGGACCACGGACCCGCCGCGCCCGGCGACCCCCGGCGCCCGCAGCTCCGCCGGCTCCCCGGCGGCGGCCGGTACCTGGTGAGCCCGACGCTGGCCTACGACGGGCGCACCCGCGACGTCACGACCGGCGTCTGGGCGTCGCTCGAGGTCGAGGGCGTGACGATCACCGCCGAGGAGGGCCCCGGCGCCCTGCTCGACGACGTGCGGGAGCACCTGGCCGAGGGCGACCACCTGCCGCAGGACCGCGAGAGCCACGTGTTCGCCGCGGTGCTCATGGCGCTCGTCCGGCGGGCCGGCGACGTCGAGATGGGCATCGGCGAGGCGGTCGCCGACGTCGAGCAGCTGGTGTTCAGCCCGCAGGCCGACGACCCCGCCGAGGTGGTCTACGACCTCAAGCGCGAGATCGGCGAGGCGCGCCGCGCGCTGGTGCCGCTGCTGTCGGCGTTCCCGGACCTGGTCGCGGAGCAGGAGGACGCGCAGCGGGAGACGCGCACCATGCGCTGGCTGCGCCGCCTGGACACCGTGCTGACGAAGGTCGACCGGCACCTCGACGCCCACGACGCGCTGCTGGGCGACATGCTGTCCGTGCACCTGTCCCGGGTGTCGGTGCGGCAGAACGAGGACATGCGGAAGATTTCGGCGTGGGCGGCGATCATCGCGGTGCCGACGCTCATCGCCGGGGTGTACGGCATGAACTTCGACCACATGCCCGAGCTGCACTGGCTCGTCGGCTACCCCGCGTCGATCGTGCTCATGGGCGCGGCCGCCGGCCTGCTGTTCCGGCTGTTCAAGCGGTCCGGCTGGCTGTGACCCCGGGCCGGTCGGCCGCGCGTCAGGCGCCGGCCAGCGGGTCCAGCACCCCGGTCAGCAGCAGCAGCGACACGACCACCGCGAGCCCGATCCGGTAGATCACGAACGGCCGGTACGAGTACGTCGACACGATCTTCAGGAACCCGATGATCACGACGTAGCCCACGACGAACGCGATGACCGTCGCGATCAGGGTCGGCAGGACGCCGGGGGTGCCGGCCTCGCCGAAGGTGCCGACGCTCTTGCCGAGCTGGTAGAGCCCCGACCCGAGGACGGCCGGGATGGCGAGCAGGAACGAGTACCGGGCGGCCGCCGTCCGGCTGTAGCCCATGAGGCGGCCGGCGGTGATCGTGCCGCCCGAGCGGGACACGCCCGGCACGAGAGCCATCGCCTGCGCGAGCCCGAAGTACAGCGCGTGCCGCGGCGTCAGGTCGGTGAGCTCCCGGCGGCTGCTCGACCGCCGGTCGGCCCAGTCCAGGATCAGCGCGAAGACGGTCAGCGTCAGCACGATCAGCCACAGGTTGCGGAACGGCGCCTCGATCGCGTCCTGGAACAGCAGGCCCAGCACGACGATCGGCACCGAGCCGAGCGCGATGAACCACGCCATCTGCGCGTCGCGGTCCGGGGTGCCGCCCACGGGCGCGCCCGCGCGGGACCGCCAGTCGGTGCCGAGGTCGCCGCGGACGGCGCGCCACCAGTGGGTGCAGATCCGGGCGATGTCGCGCCGGAAGTACAGCAGGACGGCGGTCTCCGTCCCGATCTGCGTGATCGCCGTGAACGCCGCGCCCGGGTCGCCCGAGCCGATCAGCTCGCCCACGATCCGCAGGTGCGCGCTCGACGACACGGGCAGGAACTCGGTGAGGCCCTGGACGAGTCCGAGGACGATCGCCTCCCAGACGCTCATGCGCCGGTGCCGATCCGGGACGGGGTGCTCGGGTGCGCTGCCACGAGGCGCCACGATAGCCGCTGGTCACCCCCGTGCCCGGACGACCCGGCGGCACGGATACCCTCACAGCATGGAACAGCGCCAGCTCGGACGGACCGGCCTGCGGGTCTCGCACCTCGGACTCGGGACGCTGACCTGGAGCAGGGACACCGACGAGCACGACGCCGCCGAGCAGCTGCGCGACTTCGCCGACGCCGGCGGGACGCTCGTCGACACCTCCGCCTCGTACGCCGACGGCGGCGCCGAGGAGCTGCTGGGCTCGCTCCTCGGGCACGTGGTCCCCCGCGACGAGGTCGTGCTCTGCACCAAGGCGGGCGTGCGGCGCACGCCGCAGGGCGGGGTGGTCGACGCGTCGCGCGGCGCGCTGCTCGACGGCCTGGACGCGTCGCTGCGCCGGCTCGGCACCGACCACGTCGACCTGTTCCTGGTGCAGACCCCGGACCCGCGCACGCCGCTGACCGAGACGGTGAGCGCGCTGCGCCGGGCCGTCGACTCCGGGCGCGCCCGCTACGTCGGGCTGTCGAACCACGCCGGCTGGCAGGTCGCGCGCGCCGCCACGCTCCTCGGCGACGACCCCGGCCTCGCCGCGGTCGAGGCCGAGTACTCGCTGCTGCAGCGCGGGATCGAGCGGGAGGTGCTGCCCGCGGCGGCGGACCTCGGCGTCGGCGTGCTCGCCTGGTCGCCGCTCGGGCGGGGCGTGCTGACCGGGAAGTACCGGCGCACGGTGCCCGCCGACTCCCGGGCGGCGTCGCCGCACCTCGCGGGCTTCGTCGAGCCGTACCTCGGGTCGGTGGCGGCGGCGGTCGTCGAGGCGGTCGTGATCGCCGCGGACGGGCTCGGCCGCGCGCCGCTGGAGGTCGCGCTCGCCTGGCTGCGGGTGCGCGCGCAGGTCGCCTCGGCGGTCGTGGGCGCGCGGACGCCCGCCCAGCTCCGCGCGTCGCTCGCGGCGGAGGACGTGGAGCTGCCGCCGGAGATCCTGCGGGCGCTCGACGAGGTCAGCGCGCCCGCGACCGGGTACCCCGAGCGCCGCTGACCGGCCCCCGCGCACCCGGACGCGGCACGACGGGGGCGCGCGGCGTCAGCGGCTCAGCGCGCCGTCGTCCTCGTCGTCGTCCTCGTACGACTCCTCGGGCAGGTCGTCCGCGTCGTACTCGTCGTCCTGCTCGTCGTCGTCCTCGTGCTCGTCGTCCTCGTCGTCCTCCTCCGCGAGGTAGAACGGCGTGGCCTCCCCGTGCACGGTCCCGAGGGCGTCGTCGTAGACCTCGAACGCGTCCGCGAGCACGTCGTACGCGTCGTCGACGGCCGGGTCGTCCTCGCCCCGCCGGGTCGACACGGCGGTGTAGTGCGCCTCGAGAGCTGCGATGAGGCGGTCCAGTGCCGCGCGCGGGTCGATAGCCATGCGATGACCGTAGCGCCGCACCAGGCACAATGGCACCACGACCCGATCGACAAGGCGGTGGGCATGGCAGGCACGACGCGCTCGCGACGCCCGGGCGGCCCGGAGCAGGCGCGGCAGTACGAGTACCGCGTCCTCACGATCCCCCGGACGACCAGCCGCGGCGACGCCCGCCGGCTGCTCACGGAGCAGGCGGAGTACGGCCGGTGGGAGCTGGCCCGGACCCTCCTGTACGCGGGCGGCGAGCGGAAGGTGTGGCTGCGGCGCCGGATCATCCGGGTCCGGTCCACGCTCGGCGCGCTGGGCGACTGAACGACAGCAGGGCGGCACCCGCGGGTGCCGCCCTGCCGTCGTCGCGGGTGCCCGTCCGCCGTCGCGCGCGGGCACGCCCGCCCTGCGGTCAGGTCCCGCTCACGCCTCGCGCAGCAGCCCGTCCAGCACGCGGACGCCGAACCGCAGGGAGTCCGCGGGGACCCGCTCGTCGACGCCGTGGAACAGCGCCGTGAAGTCGAGGTCGGCCGGCAGCCGGAGCGGCGCGAAGCCGTAGCCCTCGATGCCGAGGCGGGCGAGCGACTTGTTGTCCGTCCCCGCGGACAGCATGTACGGCAGCACGACGGCCTCGGGGTCCTGGGCGCGCAGCACGTCGGTCATCGTGTCGACGAGCGCTCCCGTCGCGGGCACCTCGAGGCCGATGTCGAGGTGCTCGGGCTCGACCCGGACGTGCGGGCCGGCGAGCTCGCGGACCTTCGCCAGCACGTCCTCGTGGTCGCCGGGCAGCGGCCGGACGTCGACCGTCGCCGTGGCGCGGCCCGGGATGACGTTCGTCTTGTACCCGGCGTGCAGCTGCGTCGGGTTGGCGAGCGTGCGGATCGACGACCCGACGAACCGCCGCGCCGGGCCGAGCGCGCCGATCAGCCGGTCGATCGCCAGCGGGTCGTCCACGTCGAGCGGCAGGCCGGTGAGGTCGGCGACGCCCTCCAGCAGCGCGAGCACCGTCGGCGTGAGCCGGGTGTCCCACTGGTAGGCGCCGATGCGGGCGATTGCGCCGGCCAGCTCGGTCACCGCGTTGTCGGGGTTGACCGCCGAGCCGTGGCCCGCGGTGCCGTCCGCGACCAGCCGGAGCCAGGCGATGCCCTTCTCGGCGGTCTGCAGCAGGTAGGCACGCCGGCCCTGCACGTCGACGGAGAACCCGCCGACCTCGGAGACGGCCTCGGTGGCGCCCTCGAACAGGTCGGGGCGGTGGTCGACGAGGTGCCGGGCGCCGAACCTCCCGCCGGCCTCCTCGTCGGCGAACATGGCCACGACGACGTCCCGGGCGGGCCGGCGCCCCTCGCGGACCATCTGGCGGACGACCGCCAGGATCATCGCGTCCATGCCCTTCATGTCCACGGCGCCGCGGCCCCAGACCATGCCGTCGAACTCCTCGCCGGCGAACGGGTCGACCTTCCAGTCCTTCGCCTCCGCGGGGACGACGTCGGTGTGCCCGTGCAGCACCAGCGCCGGGCGGCTGCTGTCCTCCCCCGCCAGGCGCACGACGACGTTCGCGCGGCCCGGGGCGGACTCGATCAGCTCGGGGTCGAGGCCGACCTCGTGCAGCAGCGTCATCACGTGCTCGGCGGCGGAGCGCTCGCCGGGGCCGGAGCCGTCGCCGTAGTTCGACGTGTCGAACCGGATGAGCTCCTGCGCGATCCGCACGACCTCGCCCTCGGCCGCCGAGGTGTCGTGCTGGCCGGCGGGCGGGGTGGCGGGTGCGTCGCTCATGCCCCCACGCTACCGGCCGCGCCGGCACGCCGAGGCCGGGGGTCCAGACCCCCGCACCGTCCACCCACGCCGAGATAGGGCCGCCCCGCCGAGATAGGGCCGCGCACGGTCCTATCTCGGCGGGCAGGCCCTATCTCGGCCCGACGGCGGGGTGCTCAGGCCGAGGTCAGGCCCCGGCGCGCCAGCAGCGGGGCGATCTCCGGGTCGCGGCCGCGCAGGTCGCGGAACGCGGCCATCGGGTCGACCGAGCCGCCGCGCGAGAGCAGCTTCGCGCGGAAGGTGTCGCCGTTCTCCCGGCGCAGGCCGCCGTTCTCCTCGAACCAGGTCACGGTGTCGGCGTCGAGGACCTCGGACCAGATGTATGAGTAGTACCCGGCCGAGTAGCCGCCGCCGAAGACGTGGTTGAAGTACGTGGTCCGGTACCGCGGCGGGACCGGCGCGAACGCGATGCCCGCGCGCTCCAGCGCGGCGGCCTCGAACGGCTCCACCTCGGCGACGTCGGTCGGGACGTCCTCGGGCGCGAGCCGGTACCAGGCCTGGTCGAGCAGCGCCGCCGCCAGGTACTCGGTCGTGGCGAAGCCCTCGCCGTCCTGGCGCGCGGCGATGAGGGTGTCCACCCACTCCTGCGGCATCGGCTCGCCGGTGACGTGGTGCACGGCGTACGCGCGCAGGACCGACGGCTCCCAGGCCCACATCTCGTTGACCTGCGACGGGTACTCGACGAAGTCGCGCGGCACGTCGGTGCCGGACTGCGACGGGTACCGGACCGCGGAGAACAGGCCGTGCAGCGCGTGGCCGAACTCGTGGAACAGCGTGATGACCTCGTCCCAGGTCAGCAGCGTCGGCTGACCCGCCGGCGGCTTCGGGATGTTGAGGTTGTTCACCACGACCGGCGCCTCGTCGAGCAGCGTCGACTGGTCGACCAGGTTGTTCATCCACGCGCCGCCGCGCTTCGAGTCGCGGGTCCAGTAGTCGCCGAGGAACAGGCCGAGGCCGGTGCCGTCGGCGTCGGTCACCTCGAAGACCCGGACGTCCGGGTGGTAGCCGACGAGGTCGGCGCGCTCGGTGAAGGTCAGGCCGTAGAGCTCGCCCGCGGCGCGGAACACGCCGTCGTGCAGCACGCGGTCGAGCTCCAGGTAGGGGCGCAGCGACGAGTCGTCGAGCGAGCGGCGCTCCTTGCGGACCTGCTCGGCGTAGTACGCCCAGTCCCAGGCCTCCAGTGTCGCGCCGGGGACGTCGCGGCGCAGCGCCTCCTCGAGGTCGGCGGCCTCGGCGCGGGCGTTCGCGACGGCGGCGGGCGCCAGGCGTCCGAGGATGTCGGCGACGGCCTCCGGGGTCTTCGCGGTCGCGTCCTCGGCGATGTACGCCGCGTGGTGCGGGTAGCCGAGCAGGCGGGCGCGCTCGGCGCGCAGCCGGGCCAGCTCCAGCAGCGTGGCGCGGGTGTCGTGCTCGCCCCCGCGGCCGCCCCGGCGCACCGACGCGGTGTGCAGCCGCTCGCGCAGGGCGCGGTCGGACAGCTGGGCCAGCGCGGGCTGCTGGGTCGGCAGGATGAGGTCGATGAGCCAGGCGCCCTCGTGGCCGCGGCGGGCGGCGGCCTCGGCGGCGGCGGCCCGGGTGTCCTCGGGCAGCCCGGCGAGCTCGGCGGCGTCGGTGACGAGCACCGCGGAGTCGTTGGTCTCGGCGAGCAGCAGCCGGCCGAACACGGTCTCCAGCCGGGTGATCTCGGCGTTGAGCTCGCGGAGCCGGGCCTGGGCGTCGTCGTCGAGCCGCACGCCCGCGCGGACGAACTGGGTGTGCTGGCGGTGCAGCAGCCACGCGGTGTCGGGGGCGAGCTCGAGGTCCCCGGCCTCGGCCGCCTCGCGCAGCGCCTCCAGGCGCGCGAACAGCCGCCGGTCCAGGTAGATGGCGTCGCTGTGCGCGGCGAGCAGCGGCGCGACCTCCTCCTCGAGCGCCTCGAGCCCGGGGGTCGAGTCGGCCGAGGACTGGTTGAAGAACACGGTGGCCGCGCGGTGCAGCAGCCGGCCGGAGCGCTCCAGCGCGTCCAGGGTGTTCTCGACGGTGGGCGCGTCGGTCGACGCGGCGATGGCCTCGACCTCCGCCCGCTGCTCCGCCATGCCGGCGAGCAGCGCGGGGCGGTGGTGCTCCTCGCGGATCGCGGCGAAGTCGGGCAGGCCGTACGGCAGCGAGGACGGGGCGGCGAACGGGTTGTCCGCGTCCAGGGTGGGGGTGCTCATGCCCGCCATCATCTCCCGTTGCCCGAGGCAGCCGCCTCAGAGCGCTCGCCGACACGCCGGGGCCGGGCGTCGGTGGCGAGCAGGCTGCCCACCCAGTCGTCGCGCCGGACGCCGCGCTGCACGCCGCCCAGCCGCAGCTCCCCCTCCACCCGGAACCCGGCCCGCTCGGCGACCGCGCGCGACGGGCCGTTGCCCACGAACGCGCGCCAGAACACCCGGACCAGCCCCAGACGGCCGAACGCCGCGTCGAGCACCAGCTCGACGGACCGGGACATCAGGCCGCGGCCCCGCGCCTCGGGCGCGAGCCAGTAGCCGATCTCGGCCGAGCCGGTGCCCTCCATGCCGAGGCCGACCATGCCGAGCAGCGTGTCGTCGGCGGCGTCGCGCACCGCCCAGTTGAGCGTCGTCCCGCGGGCCCAGCCGTCGGCGACGTACCCGGTGACGAAGGACTCGGCGTCCTCGCGCGTGTACGGGCTCGGCACGGTCGTCCACTCCTGGATGGCCGGGTCCTGGCAGAGGGCGTCGATCCGGTCGACGTCCGCGGGGCCCGGCGCGCGCAGGACGACGACGCCGTCGGTCAGCTCGAAGGTCTCCATCGGCCCACCCTGCCACGGGCGGACCCCTCGGGTCGCGGCCTTTCGCCCGTCGCCGCTGGTCACGCCGCCAGCACGACGACGGGGTCCGCGACGGGGAGGTCGTGGGCCGCGCCCACCCCCGCGTGGTAGAGCCGTCCCGCGTGCGTCGCGAGCCCCGCCGCCAGGGCCGGGTCGGCCGCCAGCGCCTCCCGCCAGCCGCGCGTCGCGAGGGCGGTCAGGTACGGCAGCGTGGCGTTCGTCAGCGCCTGCGTGGACGTGACCGGCACAGCGCCGGGCATGTTCGCGACGCAGTAGAACACCGCGTCGTGCACGGCGAACGTCGGGTCGTCGTGCGTGGTCGGCCGGGTGGACTCGAAGCAGCCGCCCTGGTCGACCGCCACGTCGACGAGCACCGAGCCCGGGCGCATCGCGGCGACCATGTCGTCGGTGACCAGCTTCGGCGCGCGGGCGCCCGGGACCAGCACGGCCCCGACGACCAGGTCGGCGTCGGCCACCGCCTCCCGCACCGCGTAGGCGGACGACGCGAGGGTCCGGACCCGCCCGCCGAACGCCGTGTCGAGCTCGCGCAGCCGCGGGACCGACACGTCGAGCACGGTGACGTCCGCGCGCATGCCCAGCGCGACCTCCGCCGCGTGCTGCCCCGCGACGCCGCCGCCGATGACGACGACCCGCCCCGGGGCGACGCCGGGGACGCCGCCGAGCAGCCGGCCGGACCCGCCGGCGCTGCGCATGAGGTGGTAGGCGCCGACCTGGGCGGCGAGCCGGCCCGCCACCTCGCTCATGGGCGCGAGCAGCGGCAGCGAGCGGTCCGGCAGCTGGACCGTCTCGTAGGCGACCGCCGTGGTGCCGGCCGCGAGCAGCGCGTCGGTCTGCCGGCGGTCGGCCGCGAGGTGCAGGTAGGTGAACAGCACCAGGTCGTCGCGGAGGTGCCCGTACTCGGACGGCACGGGCTCCTTGACCTTGCACACCAGGTCGGCCTCGCCCCAGACGCGCGCCGCCTCGGTGACCACGGTCGCGCCGGCGGCGGCGTACTGCTCGTCGGTGATCGCGGAGCCGCGCCCGGCGCCGGCCTGCACCAGCACCTCGTGCCCGGCCGCGGCCAGCTGGTGCACCCCGGCGGGCGTGATGGCGACCCGGTACTCGTGGTTCTTGACCTCGGCGGGGATCCCGACCCTCATCGCAGCCTCCTGGGGCGTCGCGCGGCGTGCGGGGCCGGTACGGCGCCCGTCGGGTTCCAGCGTGAACTTCGCGGTGTTTCCGCGGCGTGACGGCACATGTCGGTTCGTTACGCTCAGCATATGGCCGAACATCCTGCGGTGCCCGGTGCGGCGTCGGTCACACCGTCGAACGATCTTCGAGCCGCTCCGCTCGACGCGGTCGACCGGCAGCTGGTCCGGCTGCTCCAGGAGGACGGGCGGATGGCCAACAACGCGCTCGCCGCCGCCGTGGGCATCGCGCCGTCGACCTGCCTGGCGCGGGTCCGGGCGCTGCGCCGGGCCGGCGTGATCCGCGGGTTCCACGCGGACGTCGACCCCGAGGCCCTCGGCCGGGGCCTGCGGGCGATGGTCGCGGTGCGGATGGCGGCCGGATCCCGAGCCACGCTCGAGCCGTTCGCCCGGGCCGTGGCGGCGCGGCCGGAGGTGCTGGACGTGTACTTCCTCGCCGGCGCCGACGACTTCCTGCTGCACGTCGCGGTGCGCGACACCGACGAGCTGCGCCGGTTCGTCGTGGAGCGCCTGAGCGACCGGCCGGACGTCGCCTCGACCGAGACGAGCCTGGTGTTCGACCACCTCCGGGGCGCGGTGGGCTGACCGCCCGCCGCGGCCGCTCAGCCGCCGAGCAGGTCCGCGACCCGGGCCCAGTCGCGCACGCGCGCCAGCGCGCGGTCGAGCTCGCGGGCGGCGCCCCGCCGCCCGCCGCCGTGGTGCCAGGACCACAGCGCGGACTCCGCGCCGCGGGCGACCGCCCACCGCGCGGTGCCCGCGGCGTCCAGCCCGGCGCGGTCGGCGATGACGAGCAGGCGGTCGCGCAGGACGCGCACCGGGTCGGCGGTGCGCCAGGGGTCCGCGACCTGCTCGAGCAGCGGCCAGGCGTCGTAGGCCGGGTCGCCCGTGAGCGCCTTGGGGTCGATCGCGACCCACCGGGCTCCCCCGCCGGTCCCGGTCAGCAGCAGGTTGCCCGGGTTGTAGTCGCCGTGCAGCGTGACGGGCGCCGGTGCGGCGGAGGCCCCGACCCCGCGCAGGGTCGCGTCCGCCGCGCGCAGCAGGCCCGGGTCGAGCGGCAGCCCGGCCCGCGCCGCGCGGACCGCCCGCTCGTCCGCCACGTCCGCCAGCCCGCGCGCGACGTCCGCCAGCGCGGGCAGCCCCGCCGGGACCGGCGCGGCGTGCAG